>VGQR01000696.1 GCA_016882345.1 Cyanobacteria bacterium K_DeepCast_35m_m2_023 | reverse complement strand
ACGACAGCCACTGTATATCGTGGTCGCCGTCCTCGCCGTCCTCGTTTTCTTGTTTGATGTTCGTCGCCACCGGGTGGCTCACTATACGTGCGCCATACTGTACGTCGCGTGTCTTTCGGGCGTCGTCCTCCAGTCGACGTGGTGGCCTGTACTCCTCATTCCAGTAGTGCTAGGGCTCACGACTCATAACTTGTGTCTTGTCGAGGTCAGCTTCTTGTGTCTCATGGTGTGGTTCATATGATTGATATCATCGTTGTCGGACCATGGTCCGACAACGAGCCTATTTATTGCAATATTGAATAAGCATCCTCATTAACTCATAGGCTTATACGGTATATCATTACACCTGTCCGAATTCACATCCGCATCGTTCAAGAAGAAATGTCATTGTCTTGTTGACTGTCAGGGTGCCTCGTCCGTACCCTCCATTGAAAAGTTTTGGGAATTCGATATGCCCTCGGGGGTCTTCGTAATGAATGTTGATCAGGGACTTGTGGTCGCACCACACAACAATATCAAGAGTGGTATCTTCTCGGGTACACGAGATTCTCCATGTAAGACGGTCCCGTCCTCTGTGGACAGACCATTGTGTCTCTCCACCAAATGTCCAGGGCTTGGTAAAATTAAAGACAATCGGTTCATGACGTGGTCGGTGCCAAAACACCAGAAGATGTTTATCGGAAAACCATGCATTGTGGAGCACGGTTGGATGTGTCCCTCCAACAACGAGAGACGCCCCACGTATCACACGGCCATCATGTGTCTTGACGCAATGACACGACAACCAGAGCCAGGGGTCTGTGAACGACCGACCCCAATTCTTGTCCTGGTACCCGTACGACGTTGCATAGCGTGTAATAAAACGCTGCCCATCGCACTCAATCCATCCCTGGTATTCGGCGTCTGTCCCCTTGACGTACCAAAACATGTCAAACAGGTTGACAAATCGTGAGATCCCACGCGTGGCGTACCCCGGGTCGAACGATGTTTTTTTTTTGACCCGGAGGTCCCAGCTCATCCGCCCGCTGTCCGAGAAAAGACGTGCACGAGATTTTGCGTAGCCCCTCTCGACTTCCACACACCCCGTCAAACGTGTTTCGGTTGTCGAGATGTCTGGACCAATCCGGAGGTCGAGACAGTCTGTCGATGCCGTCAGTGCCGAGATGGGGAAGAATGCATTGATCTGTTTCCCGCGTGGACAATGGGGTGTCGGCCAACACCCACATTTTACCATGACGTAGCACGGGGTCTTTGGGAAGAATTGCGGTCCAGGGGTGTTGAGGGATGGGTTCATGACAAAAAATTCGAGAAAGAACCCACGTTCTTCTCCGGTCTTTGGATTGGTTGCGTAAAAATGATGCCACCACCAGTCATAGGCGTATTTTGAAAATAATCGCGGGGTCCCAAGTACGTAGCCGTTGCTCATATGTTTTCTTTTTCATGAGAAAAAAAGTATGTTACTCAAGTGAAACTTAAGAGCATCGATGTACACGGTACAAA
>VGQR01000695.1 GCA_016882345.1 Cyanobacteria bacterium K_DeepCast_35m_m2_023 | reverse complement strand
AGTCAGGCGAGTGCGATGGCGTGCTGCACCAAAGTGGCCCCATGGATTTCGAAGCCCTGCGCGAGGCCATTGCCTCCGATAACCCCGGCCGGGCGCGCCCGGCCCTGGCCAGCCTGGTGCAGGCCACGCCGGAGCAGGCCGAGCCGCTGCTGCTGCTCGGGCTCCAGCAAAACGACATGCTGTTGCGCCAGCTCAGCTGCTCCGGCCTGGGCCATAAGCCCACCCCCGCCGGTTGGCAGCCGCTGGTGAACACCCTCCAGGGCGATCCCGAGGTGGCGGTGCGGGCCGAAGCCGCCAATGCCTTGGTGAGCCATGGGTTGGAGCGGGCCTGGCCCCTGCTGTGGGAGGCGTTCCAGCGGGATGCCGAGTGGCTGCTGCGTTGCAGCGTGCTCTCGGCCGTGGCGGAACATCCCGAGATGGATCCTGAGCGCTTGCTCCAGATGGGCTCCCTGGCCAGCGCCGACGCCGACAGCACCGTGCGGGTGGGGGGCGCTGAAATCCTCGGCCGCGTGGTACGCGAGGCCGACAGTGCCTCTGACACTGCTCAACGGGCTCGAGCGACCCTGTCGAACCTGCAGCATGACGCTGATCATCGCGTTGTGGCCGCGGCTCTCAATGGTCTGCAGGCCTGAAGATCAGCCCGGTTGCAAATCGGCCAGCAACGCTGACAGCTGGAGGCAGAGGCCCTCTTGATCGGCTGTACCCAGGCGGCCCAGGTCGCCCAGGCACAGGCGCTCATCGAGAGTGAAGAGCTTGGCCCGGATCACGCAGGAATGGCGGAGACCCGTTGGCGTGAGGTCTTGGATGGCCCAGTCCAGCGGCCACGCTGATTGAGCCGCACTAGTGACCATCGCCAGCAGGAGGTGGCCACTGCTGCGCTGGAACTCAGGCGTGGAGAGCACCACGGCTGGGCGGCGCTTGTGGCTCTGCCGGTCGGTGAATGGGAATGGCACCCGGACGACGGAGAAGCGGGCGTAGATCACTTACAGATCCGCAAATGCGGCCTCGTCGACCGCGCTGTTCCATTCCTGTAAGCCCGCCTCCAGGCCCTGCAGGAAGGCTCGATCCAGGGGGCTGATGGCCCTGACGCGCACCGAGCCATCCTCCACTTCCCAGCTCAGTTGGTCGCCCCGTTGCAGTCCGAGGGCCTCGCGCACAGCCTTGGGCACGGTCACGTGGCCCTTGCAGAGATGACTTTTACGTTACTGGCCTGGCCTTGATCCCAAAGGCCCATGGAGTCACGCTTGCTAGGTTTGAAGGGTCACTAGGGGTGCCCGGCCGCGGCAGCGCGGCCCCGGGCTGAGATCACACCCTCCGAACCTGATCCGGGTCATGCCGGCGCAGGGAAGTGAGAAGAGACGCTCAAGCTGCGCCCCGCCTTACCCGACGTAGCCCCCCATGCGCAGCGCCTGGATCGAATCGCGCAAAGGCCAAGCCAACGTGTCCCAGATGCACTACGCCCTCCAGGGGGTGGTGACTGAAGAAATGGCCCACGTGGCC
>VGQR01000694.1 GCA_016882345.1 Cyanobacteria bacterium K_DeepCast_35m_m2_023 | reverse complement strand
CCTGCGGGAGCGGGATTGGCTGTTGCTCAGTGCCGGTTCGGAGGCGGGGTTGCGGCAGTTGGCGGATGCGGTGGCGGCCTGGTTGCCCCATAAGCCCGCTGAGGCCTGGGCGGCCATCTGTGCCAGCAGCCGGCAGGCCCGCTCCAGCCTGCGCTGGCGCCTGGCCCTGCCGGCGACTTCGGCAGCTGAGGCGGCGCAGCGCTTGTGCGACCCGCTCGAGCTGGTGGAGGCTCCGGCTCAACCACCCCGGCTGGCTTTTGCCCTCGGCCCCACTTCCGAGGCGGCCCACTGGCCGCTTTGGCAGGCCCATGGGGTGGAAGCCTCGGGCCTGGTGGTGCCCCCGGCCCAGCGGGCCCTGGCGACGCAGCTGGCGGGGGCGCCGCCCCGGTTGCGGTTGATCGAAGCGGGCGACTCCGCTGCGGCGGAGCTGGCAAAGCACGGCTATGGCGAGCCCCTGCCCTTGGAGGTTCCCCAGCCGGAGCCGTTGGTGCAGCTGTGGTTGGCGGGAGTGCCGGTGCAGTGGCAGCCGCTGGCACCGCAAGGGATGTGGCCTAAGCAGGTGCTGCCCACCACGCCGTTGGATCGGATCCGCTGTTGGGTGGAGGAGGCCGACACCCCTGAGTCGGATGCTTTCGAGGGGTTGCAGTGGCAGCGCCGCTGGACCCCGGTCGCGGCAGGGGAGTCGCCCGCGCTGGGCGCCTTGTGGCTGCTGGGGGGAGACGCTGCCCTGCAGGCGCAGCTCGAGCAGGCCTTGCCTTTGGCGGATCTGGCGGCGTTGGATCAGGCCCTGGAAGCCCACAGCGGCCCGCCCCCGGTGCTGCTGTTCGCCCCCCCTAGCGACCAGGCGGCGTTGGATCTGCCCTTCTGGCGGCGCTGGTTGCCGCTGCTGCAGGGCTTGATCAGCCATAGCCCCCGGTTGGCGGCAGTGCATTGGCTGCTGCGGGCCCCAGGCACCCCCGCCGGTGAAGCCTGGGCGGCCCTGGCCCGCGGCTGGGCCCGGGAGCTGGGGGCGCAGGCGGGGGGGCTGCTCTGGTGCGGCCCGAGCGGGGAGGGCTTGGAGCGGATGCTGCTGCAGGCCCCGGCCCCGCGGACTGGGGCGGAATGGCGGCTTGGGGCGGCGGGGGGTGCGGAGGCCGCGGCGCTGGAGCCCTACGGGCCCACTGCTCCGGCGGCGACCCCGGTGTTTGCCCCCACGGCCACCACGTTGATCAGCGGCGGCCTGGGGGCCCTGGGCCTGGCCACGGCGGAAGCGTTGCAGCGCTGGGGGGCGCGTCATCTCACGTTGGTGTCGCGCCGCGCCCCCAGCCCCGACCAACAGCAGCGCCTGGCGGCCCTGGAGCAGTTGGGGATCGGGATCAGCCTCGAGCAGCTGGATGTGGCCGATGGCTCTGCGGTGGAGGCCCTCTTTGCCCGGTTGGCGGCGGCGGGCCGGCCCCTGGCGGGGATCATCCATGCCGCCGGTGTGCTGGATGACGGCCTGCTGAGCCACCAGAGCCCCGAGC
>VGQR01000693.1 GCA_016882345.1 Cyanobacteria bacterium K_DeepCast_35m_m2_023 | reverse complement strand
CTCCGCTAAATGGATAAATATTGCCCCAGCATCCAGCACACCAAAACATTTCATCGCGAGGCATGCTGATAGTAGCAGCAGCACAATCTATAGCGCACGCCCCTTGTGCTAATATATTGCCAAACAGGAAAGATTCAGGGTTAAGAAGGGATTGTAGTTTCTCATCATTCCATGTAACATCAAGCTCACTTACATAAGCTACGTCAAATGTAGATTGCTCTAAACATATGAAGTCAGTTATAAGCTCTAACCAGTAAATAAGCGGGTAAATGTAATAATGCACATGATAAAATGAATTATGAGCGTGATGCTTGTCATAACCTCTATTATAGCTGCTTACTTTCCTGACGTCTCCGCTACCGAGTTGCAAACCTCCTAAATTAGTCATACAAAAAGGCGTTCTTGTAATATCTACAAGTCTTGCAGGCTCCCAGAATCCTACCGATATCCCAGGCACGGGAACGCCCTGTTTTGTACATAAGCAAAAAGGACTTACAGGGTTTTTAGTATCTCTTTTTTTAGGACTACCTCCTTTGCCTATATTAAAGCCCCCGATCGAGATTGGCATTAAACAGCTCCAGCAAATATCAGAAATAGGGTTGACAAAATGTCCTTTACAGGTCATGCTTGCAGATGCTGATGATGATGTTAGAGTAGTCATTATCAGCGACATAATGGATAGAACCTTAAGGTTTTTAGCGGTGTTGGACGGAAGATGCATTACTACTGAAAACACTGCTAAGAGCCGAGTAATTAATAATATAATGTTCATATTACTTGTCCTCCCTAATATCAATTTCAGTTACTTTTAAGTATTTACCTTCCTGTTCAACTACCGCAGGCACGTGAGCTATATTGAACTTAGTTGTAAGCTCTCCTGACTGATCAAAGTAAATTGGTTGTTGCAATTCTTCCTCAAGTTCAAGGGGGCGACCCGCAACTAAAACTATTTTGTTATTATTTTCCTTATTCTGGCCAGGCTCCTGTTCATCAGTTCCAAAATGTTTACCTAAAACCCACTCAACTTGCTCTTTATCTCGAGCGTCAATAAATAGCAGCTTGCCCTCCCAGCTCATGTGGTCTAAAGGATTTACCGACTCACCTGCTGCGTATAAGAGCTTACCACAGGGAAGTATTACGTCTTCTTGTAAGATATAGCTTGGATCAAAGCTATGACTTACAGTTTTTATAGCTCTGGTTATCCTCGCTACAGGGGATGGTTCTTCTACCACGCGTTTGGCATGGGTGCGCATCTTTTCCCGATGTTCCTCTAGATTAATACCTTTCAGTTTCCTTTGTATCATGGCAATAAATCCTTCTTCTTTTACAGGGAAAGTGTTACCTTGCTTACCGAAATCTACAGCTTGCACGTCAAAACTAAATAAAAATATGAAGGCTAACAAAGGGCACTTGTTCATTAGGTTTATTCCCCTTTCTCTTTTACCGCTTTAGCTAAATAACCTTTATTTAATCTTGGATATAGCCCCCAGACGGTAATACTCAATAGAAG
>VGQR01000692.1 GCA_016882345.1 Cyanobacteria bacterium K_DeepCast_35m_m2_023 | reverse complement strand
GATCAAAGCGGTGTTGTCGAGTTCACCGCTCGAGGCACGGGCCACCTGCGCCCGGTACACCGTCTCGCGCAGGTCGCGCCGCTGGCTGTATTGGAGGAACGGCACAACGCGCGGCATGTCGAGCCCAATCAACCAGGGTCCGGCTGCCGCAGTGGCCTCGGCGTCGCCGCTCTGCTGCTCGGCCTGTCTGGCAGCCTGAGCCAACAGTTCCCTCAGGCTGGTGGGCAGGCCAGCCACCTCGTGGGGATCGCTGAGCCGCAGGGTCCAGCCGCTGGTGGCATCGAGCAGGTGGTTGCCAAAGTCGCTGGCCAGTTGCGCCAGTTGGGTGGTGGCGGCATTGAAGGCCTCCTGTTCGGCCCCCTGCAAGCCAACACCACGCAGCTCCATGTCGCGCAGTTCGGCCCGCAGGATGCGCAGCTGGGTGGCATCGAGGTGAGCGTTCTGGCCGGCGAGCGCTATGTCGTGTTGGCGCAACAGCTGCTGCAACGCCCCATGGATCACCTGCGACTGGCCAGCCCGACTGCCGAAGGCGACCACAGCCCCCTGCTGGCGCTGGTGGGCTTCGCGCAGCTCGGGTGTGTTGCAGACCCCATGGAGATGGCTGACCACGCCCCAGCTCCACCGCAATCGCTCGCCGAGGTGATGCAGCGGCTCCATCACCTCATCCCACTGCAGGGGGGCGGTCGTGGCCTGCTGCAGCACCGCTTCGAGCCGATCGAGCTCGGCGTGGAGCTCGGCGAGCAGTGCAGGGATCGCGCGATCGACTTGGCCGGCGTTGATCTGCTCGAACTCAGGCAAACCCTGGCCCCGCAACAGGGGCAGATTCAGGGTCTCGGCAACTGCGGCAGCGGAACGCGACACCGGCGTTGGATCAACTGGACCCATTTCAACGGATCCGAGTGCACTGCGGCGGTCTGCCCTGGGGCGGTCAACCGATCCCCAACAGGCTGCCCAGTCCCGTGATCGGTGTGGTGGCCAGGCGTGAGGCCAGGGCATCGGTGCTGGCCTCATAGAAATCGATCGCCAGACGGGGCCAGAAACCGATCGCCAGGGTGGGCACCAGCAGGGTCAGTCCGATCAGCACTTCACGGGGCTGCATGTCGCCGGTGATCGCCAGGGCCGGAATGCGAGGGCCGAAAAACACGCGCCGGCACAACGACAGCAGGTAAACCGGAGTGAGCACCAGACCAATGGCCGCCAGGACAATGGTGATGACGCGAAAGCCGATCGTGAAGCCGTCATTGGCCGTCACCCCCAGAAACACCGTGATCTCGCTGACGAAGCCGCTCATCCCCGGCAGGGCCAGTGAGGCCAGGGAACTGGCCAAAAAGAAGGCAAAGGTGATCGGCAAGGCCTTGGCCAGGCCGCCCATGTTGGGAATCGAGAGGGTCTCGGTGCGCTCGTAGAAGACGCCGGTGACAAAGAACATGGCCGCAGCGATCAAGCCGTGGCTGATCATCTGCAGCATGGCGCCGCTGACGCCAAGGGCATTGATGGCACCGATGCCCACCAG
>VGQR01000691.1 GCA_016882345.1 Cyanobacteria bacterium K_DeepCast_35m_m2_023 | reverse complement strand
CGGGCCTTGGTTGGGCTTTCGACGATGACCAGGGTGTGACCCACAGCTCAGGCGCTGAACCGCTTCCCTCTTTATCGCATCGGCGCGCCCGTTGCAGCGCCCACCCCCCGAGTTTGTGGGCAGCAGACTGAATCGAGTGGCAGCGCCGCTACAGTCGCGGCCAGCAATTCTGGCTTGCTGTCCGGTGAATTTCGACCCATCGTCACTGCAGCTCAATGCCGGCGAGATCGCCCCCGAGGCCGCGGTGCTCATCGCCTTGCTGCTGAGCCTGCTGGTCGACCTGGCCGGCGAACAGGCTGCAGTGCGCTGGGTTCCTCCGATTTGTTACGGCGGTCTGGGCGGGGCCCTGGTGCTGCTGGCACTGCAGTGGAACACCTCGGCAGAGCCGTCCTTTGTGGGCGCCTTTCTGGCCGACAACCTGGCCATCGCCTTTCGGGCTGTGGTCGCCGCGTCGACGTTGATCTCATTGATGCTCAGCTGGCGCTACGTGGAGCGCAGTGGAACGCCGATCGGCGAGTACGCCGGAATCTTGCTGGCGGCCACCCTGGGGGCCATGTTGCTGTGCGGATCCACCGATTTGGTCAGCATTTTCGTGTCGCTGGAGACCCTGTCGGTCTCCAGCTATCTGCTGTCGGGCTACATGAAGCGCGACGCCCGCAGCTCTGAGGCAGCCCTGAAATATCTGCTGGTTGGTTCTGCAGCGGCAGCGGTGTTTCTGTATGGCGCCTCGCTGCTGTACGGCCTCACCGGTGGCTCGACCTCGCTCGCTGCCGTATCCCTGGCGCTGCAGAGCAGTGCCACCCCTGTGGCTGCCCTGGCGCTGGTGTTTGTGTTGGCCACCGTCGCCTTCAAGATCGCCGCCGTCCCCTTCCACCAGTGGACCCCCGACGTCTACGAGGGTTCGCCCACCCCTGTGGTGGCCTTTCTGTCGGTGGGCTCCAAGGCAGCGGGCTTCGCCCTGGCTCTGCGCATCCTGGTGGGGTGTTTCGAGAGCTTCTCGCTGCAGTGGAAGTTGCTGTTCACCGTGTTGGCGGTGCTGAGCATGGTGCTCGGCAACGTCGTGGCCCTGGCCCAGACATCGATGAAGCGGATGCTGGCCTACAGCTCGATCGGCCAGGCCGGCTTCGTGATGATCGGCCTGGTGTGCGGCACCGAAGACGGTTATGCAGCCATGGTGCTGTACATGGCCGCCTATCTGTTCATGAATCTGGGTGCCTTCGCCTGCATCATTCTGTTTTCGTTGCGCACCGGATCGGATCGCATTGCCGATTACGCCGGTCTTTATCAGAAGGACCCTCTGATCACCCTGGGTCTGAGCCTGTGCCTGCTCTCGTTGGGCGGCATCCCGCCCATGCTGGGTTTCTTCGGCAAGATCTATCTGTTCTTTGCCGGCTGGGCTGACCACCAGTACTTGCTCGTTGTTGTCGGTCTGGTCACATCTGTCGTCTCGATTTACTACTACATCTCAGTGATCAAGATGATGGTGGTCAAAGAATCCAGGATGCCTCTGAGGTG
>VGQR01000690.1 GCA_016882345.1 Cyanobacteria bacterium K_DeepCast_35m_m2_023 | reverse complement strand
TGATGGGATCGCGTGGCTCGGTGATTCCCTTTTTCCTGAGTAAGGCTTGCTCCGGTGTTTTGCCGATCACCGATCCGGCGATGACCCGCTTCAATATTTCACTCCTGGACGGTGTGGAGATGGTGCTTTGGGCGCTGGAGCACGCCCTTGGTGGGGAGTTGCTTGTGCCCAAGATTCCCAGCTACCGGATCATGGATGTGGCCGAAGCGATTGGACCCAGCTGCGAGAAGCCGGTGCTCGGTATCCGGCCTGGCGAAAAGATCCACGAGGAAATGATCACCGGATCCGATAGCTTCTCCACGATTGATCTCGGCTCCTACTACGCGATCCTGCCGAGTGATGGCTCAGTGCAGCGTCTCTACCAGGGAGCTGGCTTGCCGGTCAAGCCCGTGGAACCCGGGTTTGCCTATAACTCCGGCACCAATCCTGATTTTCTCAGTGTGGAGCAACTTAGGGACCTGATCCGGGAGCATGTGGATCCCTCCTTTCAGCCGGTTTGATCGATCCCGGTTTACGCTCCGATGACTTTCCCACAGCCTTTCCTTCCCTACGGCCGACAGACGATCACCGAAGCGGATGTTGCCGCTGTTGTGGATGTGCTCCGCAGCTGTTACCTCACACAAGGCCCGGCAGTGCCTGCGTTTGAGCAGGCGGTAGCTTCTAGCGTGGGTGCTAGGTATGGGGTCGCAGTCAACAGCGCCACCAGTGCCCTGCATCTCGCCTGCCTGGCCTTAGGGCTGGCACCGGGTGATCGGCTCTGGACTTCACCGATCACGTTTGTGGCTTCAGCCAACTGCGGTCGCTACTGCGGCGCTGACGTCGACTTTGTCGACATTGATCCTGCCACCGGCCTGATGAGCATGGTGGCGCTAGCGGCGAAGTTGAAGCAAGCGGAGCGGGATGGCAACCTGCCGAAGGTTGTAGTGCCAGTGCATCTCTGCGGCACCAGTTGCGCGATGGAGGCGGTCGCTGCTTTGGCGGATCGCTATGGCTTTGCGGTGTTGGAGGACGCCAGTCACGCAATCGGTGGTCACTATCAGGGTAAGCCAGTGGGGAACTGTCGCTACAGCGCTATCACCGTGTTCAGTTTTCACCCGGTTAAGATCATCACCACTGGTGAAGGTGGCCTGGCGACAACCAAAGACCCGAACCTAGCGCAATGCATGGCGGATTTGCGCAGCCATGGCATCACCAAGGATGCGCAGCGTTTTGAGCTGCCAGCCCCAGGGCCTTGGAGCTACGAACAGCAGGACCTCGGATTCAACTATCGGATAACCGATCTCCAAGCGGCTCTTGGGCTGAGCCAATTACAGCGACTCAACACGATTGTGGCGGAACGGCAGCTTCTGCTGGAGCAGTATCGCCAGATGTTGGCCGGTCTCCCACTTCAGCTGCTGGAGATTCCTCAGGATGTGAGTTCGTCTCTGCACCTGGCGATAATCCGCCTTGCTGATCCCAGCCCAGACCACCATCGTCGTGTGTTCGAGGGTTTACAGGCTGCCGGTATCGGTGTACAGCT
>VGQR01000689.1 GCA_016882345.1 Cyanobacteria bacterium K_DeepCast_35m_m2_023 | reverse complement strand
CCGGTCTGAAAGCCGCGCGCGAAGGCCTTGCCGATGGTTCGGTTGATATCATCGTGGGCACGCATGCCGTGCTCAGCAAACAGGTATCGTTCAACGATCTCGGCCTTGTGATTGTGGACGAAGAACAGCATTTCGGCGTCGTGCACAAGGAACGGCTGAAAGATTTGCGCGCAGAAGTGCATGTGCTGACGCTTTCAGCAACGCCGATTCCGCGCACATTACAACTGGCGCTGACGGGCGTGCGCGAATTGTCGATCATCGCCACCCCGCCAGTCGACCGCCTTGCGGTGCGGACATTTGTTTCGCCCTTTGATGAACTGATCGTGCGGGAAGCCCTGCTGCGCGAACGCTATCGTGGCGGCCAAAGCTTCTACGTCTGCCCGCGCATTGATGATCTGGAAGAAGCAGCAAGCTTTCTGCGCACCAATGCGCCGGAGGTTAAATTCGTTCTGGCCCATGGCCAGATGGCGGCGGCAGACCTTGAAGAACGCATGTCTGCTTTCTATGAAGGCAAATATGATGTGCTGGTCTCAACCGCCATTGTTGAGTCCGGTCTTGATATTCCCCGCGCCAATACGTTGATTGTCCATCGCGCGGATATGTTCGGCCTTGCGCAGCTTTATCAATTGCGCGGCCGCGTGGGCCGCTCAAAAACGCGCGCCTATGCGCTGTTCACACTGCCAGCGAAGAAGGCCATCACGCCGCAGGCCGAGCGCCGCCTGAAAGTCTTGCAGACGCTTGATACGCTGGGCGCCGGCTTCCAGCTTGCAAGCCATGATCTTGATATTCGCGGTGCAGGCAATCTGCTTGGCGATGAACAGTCCGGACATATCAAGGAAGTCGGCTATGAGCTTTACCAGCAAATGCTGGAAGAGGCTGTCACCGCACTCAAGGCTGGCCTTGAAGAGCCAGCAGAAGAACAATGGTCGCCCGCCATCACCATGGGCGCGCCCGTCACCATTCCCGATGACTATATCGCCGATCTCACCTTGCGCCTCTCGCTTTACCGCCGTCTGTCGACACTGGAGAATGATGAAGAGATCGAAAGCTTCGGCGCTGAGCTGGTTGACCGCTTCGGCAAATATCCCGCGGAAGTCGCGCAACTGCTCAAACTTGTTTCGATCAAGGCGCTGTGCCGCCGCGCCCATGTGGAAAAAGTCGATGCCGGTCCCAAGGGCGTCATCATCGCGTTCCGTGACAATTCATTCGCCAGTCCCCAACAGCTTGTGCGCTTCATTGAAGAGCAGGGGCCGGACGCGAAGGTGCGGCCTGACATGAAGATTGTGTTTACCGGCGAATTCATCAGCGCTGATGCACGCCTTGAAGGCTCGCGCATGATCTTGCGCGCGCTGGTGGAGATTGCCGAAGGGCGCAAACCCACTGTACTGGATTTCGACAAACCCGCGCCGCCGCCCGTTGCGCCGCCGCCCGTCAAGAAACACAAGAAAATGCGGCGCTGGTGATCATGCAGCAGCAAGCCGCCGCCGCATGGTGATTTCATAAGCCAGCAGCGCTGCGCCCAGCACAA
>VGQR01000688.1 GCA_016882345.1 Cyanobacteria bacterium K_DeepCast_35m_m2_023 | reverse complement strand
TTGGCCGCACGCTGCAGCACCAGGCCTATTTGCTGCGGCTCATGCGCCAGCTCCTGTTGCATTTCGGCGGCGCTGAGTCGCGTGCCCGGTGGCACCAGCGCCACACTGGCCGCCAGCTCGCCGACCACGGCCGCAGCGTCGAGGCCACGCTGACGGAAGCCGCACAACCCTTCGGAGCCGTCGCGTTTACTCAAGCGCGCCCCGGTGTCATCGCACCACAGGGGCACATGGGCATAGGCCGGCGGCGCAGCGCCCAGGGCGGCCATCACGGCCAGCTGGGGGCCCGTCGAACTCCAGAGATCGACGCCGCGCACCACCTCGCTGATGCCCAGTTCGAGCTCGTCGACCGCCGTTGCCAGGTGATAAGCGATATAACCATCGGCGCGGCGCAGCACCACATCGCCCACCTGGGTCGCTCCAGCGAGGACACCAGGCTGGGCCAGGCGCTCGCTCCAGCGCAGCTCGCGCGGGGCCAGGCGCAGGCGCCAGCTGGGCAAGCGGCCCTGCAACGGCCCCCAGACCGGGGCGCGCTCCCGGCAAAACCCGGGGTACACGCTCAAGCCGCCATGGGGTGCCGAGACGTCGGCCAGCAGACGGCGCGAACAGCGGCAGGGGTACAGCAGGCCGCCGCGGCGCAGGGCTCCCAATACAGCGTGGTAGAGCGCCAGACGGCGACTTTGGCGCAGCACCGGCCCATCCCAGTCCAGACCCAGCCAGCGCAGATCCGCCAGGATCTGGGCCTCGGCATCGGCGACCACCCGTGGCGTGTCGAGATCATCGATGCGCAGCAGCCATTGCCCCCCCGCCTGCCGGGCCACGAGCCAGCTGAGCAGGGCCGTGCGCAGGTTGCCGCGATGCAGGGCGCCGCTGGGTGAGGGGGCAAAGCGGCCGCGGTAGCCCTGCTGCGCCAGAGCCTGACCCCGCTCCAGGCGCAGGCGCCAGTGGCGGGGCAGCAGCGACAGCACGGTTGGCGCCAGATCCACAAGCACGCGCAATAAAAAAGGCGGCCCGATGGGCCGCCTTCCAGCATGCCGTTGATGGGCTGCAGTAGGGCTCAGCCCTGAACGCGATCCTTGAACATCTTGCCGGCGGTGAAGGCGGGCACCCGCTTGGCAGGGATCTTGATTTTTTCACCGGTCTTGGGGTTGAGACCTTGGCGGGCCGAACGCTCGCGGGGCTCAAAAGAACCAAAACCCAGGATGGAGACCTTCTTGCCTTCGACAACGGAGTCGATGATGGTCTCGATCGCGGCGTCGACCACCTGCGAGACATCGGTTTTGGTCAACTCGGTGCGAGCGGCAACGAGGTTGACGAGATCAGCTTTGTTCATGGGGGATGGAACGTCTGCGCTTGGGGGTTGGGGAAAGAATCGCTCGAGGAGCGTTGCTGCGGCTGGCAAGTCGGCAATCCCCGACCGCCAAAACTGTTGGGCGGGCCAATGGTATGCAGCTTGAACCTTTGGGGCAACCGAAAGATGGTGTTGCCGCAACGGTTTTCGCCTTTTTTGGCCGCAGCCCTGGCGCCGTGG
>VGQR01000687.1 GCA_016882345.1 Cyanobacteria bacterium K_DeepCast_35m_m2_023 | reverse complement strand
CGTTGTGGCTCCAGCTGGCGGGATCGGCCGGATTGAGCCGCAACACCGACAGCCGCTGCCCCACCAACTGGGCGAAGGGCTGGCTCTGGCGGCTCACCAGGGTCAGGTCATGGCCCAGCTCGAGCAGAAAGGGCACCAGCTCACGGCCCACAAAGCCGGAGCAGCCCAGTAGCAACAAGCGCACGTGCGGTTTCCGATCGCTTCAGCGGCAAGAGGCTAGGTCCCGGCGTCGATCCGGTGGGAGCAGCGACAAGCCCTGAAGCGGCAGCCCCACAACAGGGCACGCGTGCTGTTCAAGGGCCTGATCCATTGCAGCGACCTCGGAACCCAATGCCGCTGCCCCGGTTTTAGCGTGGGCGCAAGGATTGCCCGCCACCACCCGCCATGGCCGAACCCTCTGCGAGCTCGGCACCCGACCTGAAGAAAGGCTCCCTGGTGCGGCTCAACCGGCAGGCCTATGCCGGCAGTTTGGAGGCCGCGGCCAGCGACACGGTGCTGCCGGCCTACGTGCTCGAAGGTCCCGGCGAGATCCTGGCGCTGCAGGGTGACTACGCCCAGCTGCGCTGGCGCCGCCCGGTGCCCGATGTGTGGCTGCGGCTCGATCAGCTCGAGGCCTATCCGAGCAGCTGAGGCAATCGGGCGCTGACTGCGCTGGTCGTGTCGAGCAGCAGCAAGATCGACACCGGCTGAGCCAGCAGGCCAGATCACTGCATTCATGCAGTGACCGACGCCTGATACTCATTCAAAAACAATCCATTTCTGGCACGCTTCATATGCAAAGCCAGTAAACACATGGCGACGATCGTCAGCAAGACGATAAACATGCCACCATCAGCGTGCGGGACAGATACTAAAACTTCTGTACTGACACTTGATCGCATTGGTGCTCATTGAATCAACGGCCGTCGAGCCAGGACCCAAATCAATCCTGGCTTCGCGCCGTGACGCATGCGTCAGAAGACCATGTTGAACGCTGTAGCATCCCGCATAATCCTTGGCGCCAATGCAGCGTTGGTGGATGCGCTCATCGACGGCCAGGGCTTCAGCCTGATCATCAGCAAGCGACGGACCCGACTGCGTTAAGAGCAAGAAAGACAAGCCCGAAAGCAGAATCAGCTGCCTTTTCATTGTCGGCTTCAACTTGAAAGACTGATCGCCAACGCACAAAGATCTCAGACAACAGTCCCAGTCTTCAGAACCGCGAGGGGTACAGCTTGAGCCGGTGGCATGGCGCACGAAGCCTCGGATGGCGAGGACCAGGACAACAACTGATCGCAGTTGAGGAATCATGGCTTCCAATCGAGGTCAATTCCATCTGTACTCGCACATGCCCCTGAATGAGCGCCTGACTGTTCTGCAACGATGCAATCAACACCATGCCTAAGCTCACAACAGCTGGCGTCGCTCCTGTAGCAGTTTGGAGCGAAGGCGTTTGGCCTGGCGCAACATCTGGCGGCCGTCATGCAGGTAGGAATCGACGTAGCCCATCGTGTAGCGCTCAAACTCTCTGAGAGCGTCTTTCACCAGGCTG
>VGQR01000686.1 GCA_016882345.1 Cyanobacteria bacterium K_DeepCast_35m_m2_023 | reverse complement strand
GCCAGGGATGCCGGCACAGCGGCCGTTCAAACTTCCGGGAGCTGTCTCGGCCCGCATGTCAGCCCCTGCCCGTCCCCAGCCTGTGCTGCAGCAGATCGCGGCCTATTTCCGCTCGCCGTTCACGCCACTGCTGATGTTCGTGCCCCTGGGACTGGCGGTAGACCACCAGGGCACCGGCATCAACCCGCTGCTGATCTTCCTGCTGAACGGCCTGGCGATCATCCCGCTGGCGCATCTGATCAGCAGCGCGGTGGAGCAGATCAGCGAGCGCCTCGGCGACCAGTGGGGCGGTTGCCTGGATGCCACCTTCGGCAACCTGGTGGAGCTGGTGATCGCCTACTCCGCTCTCACCGGCGGCCTCTACGAGGTGGTGCTCGATGGGCTGGTGGGCGGCCTGGTGACCAATCTGCTGCTGGTGCTGGGGGTGGCGGCCCTGGTGGGCGGCCTGCGCTACCGGCGCATGACCATCAGCACCAACACGGCGCTGCTCAATTCCAAGCTGTTGCTGGCCGTGATGATGGTGGCCTTCGTGCCATCGGCCCTCAACCACCTGGGGATGTTCCGCAGCGGGGGCCACCACGAGAACTTCTCGCTGCTGCTGGCGGTGGCGCTACTGGTGTTCTACGCCCTTTCCTACGTCTACCAGTTCTTCACCCACGGCGACCTGTTCCGCCAAGGGCCGCAGCCGTTCGAGACGGAGGAACTGGAACAGGAGCTCCAGCACGACCGTGCGCTCCTCCAAGAGGGCCAGAGTCCCGACCATGGCCACCACCCTCTGGCGGTGGCCCTGCTGGTGCTGGTGGTCACCACGGTGGTGCTGGTGTTCAGTTCCCAGGCGCTGGTGGATGGCCTGGCCGCCTCGGTGAAACAGTTCCGGCTCAGCAACTTCTTCACCGGTGTTTTCCTGCTGCCGATGTTCGGTAGCGCCGCCGAGTTCGTGATCTCGCTGCGCTCCGCCCAGCGCAACCGCATGGATCTGGCCGTGGCCACCACCGTGGGATCCAGCATCCAGATCGTGCTGTTCGTGCTGCCGTTGCTGGTGCTGCTGGGCAGCCTGATCGGCCGGCCGCTCGGAATCTTCTTCAACCCCCAGGCGATGGTGGCCGTCACCGCCTCGGTGTTCGCCGTGCAGTGGGTCACCGAAGACAGCACCCTCGACTGGTTTGAGGGCGCCTTCCTGGTGATGATCTACGTGCTGCTGTTCGCCAGTTGCTTCTTCCTGCTCTAGGAGCCCCGGGCCTTGAGGGCTGCCTTCAGGGGGAGGGAAGCGCCGCCGCATCAGGCGGCAGGGGCAGGGTCAACCCCTGATTGGGACGTGGACTCACCAATTTGTCCAGGGCATCGCGCAGCTTGCGCTCCATCACGAAGCGGACACCATCGGTGACGACCACCCGCACCAGGGTGGGGAGGTCGTTGTTCTTGCTCTGCAGGTAGATCGGTTCAACGTAGAGCAGCCCACGGCCCACCGGCAGCACCAGCAGGTTGCCGTGGATCAGCCGCGAGCCCGTGCGGTTCCAGAGGCCGAACTGATAGC
>VGQR01000685.1 GCA_016882345.1 Cyanobacteria bacterium K_DeepCast_35m_m2_023 | reverse complement strand
CGCGGCCGTCGTACAGAGCCCGGCCCACAATCACCCCCTCAACTCCCAGCGGTTCAAGAGCAAGCAATGAGAGCAGGTGTTCGAGGGTGCCAATGCCCCCCGAGGCGATCAAGGGGACGCTGCTGGCTTCGGCCATGGCTCGCAAGGCCGTCAGGTTAGGCCCAGCCAAAGTGCCGTCGGTGGCGATATCGGTGCTGATGATGGCGGCGATGCCGCTGGCACTGAACCGGCGCGCCAGTTCGGTGGCCGGGGTCTCGCTTTCGTCAATCCAGCCCCGGGTCGCCACGTTGCCGTTCTTGGCATCGATGCCGACCACGATGCGCCCGGGGTGCCGTGCAGCCAGGGCGTCGACCAGATCGGGTTGCTCGAGCGCCACGGTGCCCAGGATCACGCGATCGAGCCCGCAGGCCAACAACTCTTCGGCCCGGTCGACCGTGCGCACCCCACCCCCCAACTGCACTGGAATCGTCAGAGCGCTGGTGATCGCCTTGACGGCAGCGTCGTTGACCGGTTCGCCGCTGCGGGCACCATCCAGGTCGACCAGATGCAGCCGCCTGGCACCCTGGCTTTGCCAGCGGAGGGCCTGGGCCACCGGGTCGTCACTGAAGCGGGTCACCTGGTCGTAATCGCCCTGATGCAGCCGCACGCAGTGGCCGTCGAGCAGGTCGATGGCGGGGATGATCTGCATGAATCCCGAAACGGAGGACTGGAGCCAACGCAGCTCACCTTGGCAGAACAGGCACCAGCCCTAACCGCACAGGTCTCGAAGTCTGGCCACGCTGCAGAGGTGGTGGCCCGTGGTGATCTGGTGCCGTTTGATCAGGTCCCAGGGAACGATCCAGTCACTGGGTTGGACCGCGCGGCCCATGGCTTCAGCCTCGGGGTTCGGTAACAGGATCAGGTTGCGATGGCGCAGGTTGAGTTGCTGTTTAAGCCAGGGGGTGTAAAGGTGCTGGTTGAGCAAGGCTTGATAGGCCCCATTGTCTAACGCGCGCCTGAAACCGGTTTCTATCGCACTGGCAAGCTCCCGGTTGCTGGGATGGACATAGAAGAAGCCAGCCAGTGGATAGACGATCAGCAGGTTCGGGTCGACAACGACATCTTTGGCATCACGCCGCACATCGGAGAGCTCCCGCTCCAGTTCAGTGATGCCGCGGGGATAGAGGTCAACCCTGTTGTATTGAACAAGTTCCAGGATGTCCAGTGGTCGCGATGTGTAGGTGCGCAGACCAGCAGCATCCAGAATCTTGACGTCCTTCCAGCCCGTGCCCTGGAGCAGCACAAGTTCCCGAAGCTGCTCGAGGGTGGTGATGCCTGCTGTCCGCTGAATATGATCTTTGTGGATCCAACCAACGCGTAGCCCAAGCAGACCACCTCCGATCGGTATGGGGATCAGTCGCAATGATGGAGTGAGGCTTTTGTCGAAGCCAAACATGGCCACCGTGATCGCTTCAGGATTGCGAAGTCCGTCATTCAGGCCGGCACGCAGTGATTGAATGATTTCATCCTGAGGTAGGGTTGTGGCATTTAATCC
>VGQR01000684.1 GCA_016882345.1 Cyanobacteria bacterium K_DeepCast_35m_m2_023 | reverse complement strand
CACGGCAGGCTTGGAGGCTTCTGGCACCGGCAATATGAAATTCATGATGAATGGTGCGCTCACCTTGGGCACGCTCGATGGTGCCAATGTTGAAATCCTCGAGCAGGTGGGCCCCGATCACTTTGAGTTGTTCGGCCTCACCACCGAGCAGGTGGCTGCCTGGCGTTCTGCTGGTTATCGGCCCTGGGAGGTGCTGCAGGGATCACCGGTGCTTCAGGAGGTGATCGAGTTGCTGTATTCCGGTCAGTTCAGTGAGGGAGACCGCGGCCTGTTTGCGCCGTTGCTGGATGGGTTGCTCCACTCGGATCCGTTCTTTGTATTGGCCGACTTTGAGGCCTATCTGCAGGCGCAGCAGCGCATCGATGGCCGTTGGCTGGATCAGCAAGGTTGGCGCCAGTCATCCCTGATGAATACAGCGCGGAGTGGCTTTTTCTCGTCCGACCGCTCCATCCACGACTACGCCGAGCGCATCTGGTGCGTTGATCCGATGCCGGTTGAGCTGGCCTGCTCCTTGCCTGGCCAGGGCACGCAACCTGACTGACGGACACAAGTCCGTAAGCCCCTGCACCGGAATGGGTCTCAAGCCATTGGGTGGGCAGGGAGCCATGAGAGGTTGGGGTTACGACACCAAACCAATCCCTCGTGGATTCCCACGCCCGACTCCATGCTGAGCTCACCGGCTTCCTGCGTCAACACTGCCCGGTCTGCGACGAACGCCATCTGGTGCTCCTCGGTTGGATGATCACTGGCCTGCTGCTCAGCCAGACCGTCTGTTTTGACCAGTGGAAGCGATCTGTTCCGCTGAACCGTTGCCTGCCGGCCAGCTGGCAGCGGCGCTGCCGGCGTTGGCTCAGCAATGGCCGCGTCGATGTTCAGTCGCTCTATGGCCCGCTGGTGCTCTGGGCGTTGCAGCAGTGGCAAAAGCCAGGCCACACCTTGCATTTGGCTCTCGACACCACGGTGCTGTGGAACCGCTTCTGTGTCGTGGTGCTCTCCGTGGTCTGCCACGGCCGGGCCATTCCATTGCTCTGGCAGACGCTGGAGCATCCCAGTGCCAGCGTCAGCGCTGAGGTGGTGATCGCCCTGCTGGAGCGGGCCGATCGCCTGCTGGCGGGGTTCAGCGCGATCACCGTGCTGGCCGATCGGGCCTTCCCCAGCAGTGAGCTGCTCGGCTGGTTTGAGGGGCAGACGCGCTGGCGCTATGTGATGCGGCTGCGCGCCGACACCTGGATTCAGGGCACCGCAGCGCCGATGGGCTGTGAGGTGCGTCGGCTCCGCTTGCCGCGCGGCCATTGCCGTGGGTTCCGGGACGTGCAGCTCTGGGAGTGCGGCCATCGGGCCAATCTGGTTCTGGCCAGACCCGTTGGCATTACAGCCGCTGAGCCTTGGTACCTTGTCAGCAACCTCGATCCCAACCTGGATCTGGTCTGGGCCTACGGGCAGCGCTTCTGCTGTGAGCAGCTCTTCCGGGACCAGAAATCAGGGATCTTCCAGCTTGAGCGCAGTGGGCTGCGGGATCCGGCTCGCCTCGATCG
>VGQR01000683.1 GCA_016882345.1 Cyanobacteria bacterium K_DeepCast_35m_m2_023 | reverse complement strand
CCGCTTCGAGGTGGAGCGCTACCGCCAGAGCCGCGCCTGGGATCCGATCGTGGGCGTGAGCTTCACTGGCCTGTTCGACTTCTTCGTGCACGCCTTCGGCACCCCCTGGCTGCAGTGGTGGGAAGCCGGGCGGCCGGAAACCGAGGCAGGCCTTGCCTTCAAGGCCAAGGAAGCGGAGTATCTGAGCCGCTGGAAAGAGATCGTGAACCGGGCGGTGTGGGACTACTGCGATCGCCACGGCCTGCGCCGCCCCAACCGCTGCACCACCGTGCAGCCCGCCGGCACCAAGAGCCTGCTCACCGGCGCCTCCCCCGGCTGGCACCCCCCCAAGGCTCAGCGCTTCATCCGCCGCATCACCTTCCGCAAGAACGATCCGGTGGCGCTGGCCTGCATGGACTACGGCTACACGATCGTGCCGTCGCAGAGCGATAAGGACGACCAAGGACGCCTGCTGGACGATCCCTTCGATCCCCGTTGCACCGAATGGCTGGTGGAGATCCCCACCGAAGTGAGCTGGGCCAACATCCCCGGCGCCGATGCCGTGGAGATCAACAACTTCTCCGCCATGGCGCAGTTCGACTTCTACATGCAGGTGCAGCAGCACTACACCGCCCACAACACCTCCGCCACCGTGGAGTTCCGTGAGCACGAAGTGGAGCCGCTCGCCGATGCCATCCATCAGGCGATCGAAAAGGGCCAGGGCTACATCTCTGCTGCCCTGCTGGCGCGTTTCGATGCCAACGCCACCTTCCCGCGCCTGCCGTTCGAGCCGATCGATCACGCCACCTTCGAACGCCTGCAGAGCGAGGTGGTGGGCCGCCGCCGCACTAACGACTTCTTCGAAGCATTGCAGCGCTACGACGGCGGTGAGCTGATGGAGGCGGGCCCGGCCGGCTGCGACTCCGACAAGTGCCTGCTGCCGCTGGCCAAGCCGGAGAACAACTGATCACGGGCGTGCGTTTAGCCCTGATCCGCCTGGGGCCAGCCCTGCTGCTGGCCCTGATTCCCAGCGCTCACGCGCAGGAGCCGGCTTCCCTGCGCGACAGCACCTTCACGGCGCTGGAGGTGTGCATTACCAAGCGCCAGCAGGAGCCCTGTGGATCAGCCGACACCGCCCTACAGGCCTTGATCCGCAGCGCCGAAGTGCCTGAGCAGCGGCTGCATCAGCCGCGCTGCCTGGGCGCACTGACACGGGTGGAAACCAGCCTGGCCACCTTCCGCTGGCGGCTGAACACCGCCGCTGCCCTGCAGCGGATGGTGGAGGCCGCCGCCGCCGACTGTTCAGCGCCCATCGGCGATTAGATCCAGAGCGATCGCCAGCTGCTCCAGCAGCTCGCAGCAGCGCTCGTAGTGGAGCTCGGGGGCCAGGCTCACAGGCAGGGTTTCGATCAGATCGGCCAGTTCACGGGTGCGCAGGGCGAGCAGGTTAGTGGAGAGAACAGCCATGGGGGCAACGTCTACCGTTCACGGGCTATCCCAACCATGAATCCCAGTCCCACGGGTCTCAAACGAGACGGGTGCGGGGTTGATGGTCAT
>VGQR01000682.1 GCA_016882345.1 Cyanobacteria bacterium K_DeepCast_35m_m2_023 | reverse complement strand
GTAAGCCCAAAAACAAGTTGCAACACATTCATTGAACCTCTGGTGCGAGTCCATACTAACACAAGCCCGAGGCAATCCTCGGGCTGAACCACTCTCTTTCGCCCTCGGATATGCTCAAACTCGACGATCATGCCCGACTCGTCGAACGGGGTGTGGGTAGAAAAAATAGGACCAAACTTCTCAAGAATAATGCTGAATGATTCGCAATCAAACCCCATCATTGTTATATAAGCTTGATCATTTTGCGATGCAAGCAGTTTCCGCCACGGCGACAGCTTCAGCGGCACCAGGGCACATCGTGGAATTTTTCGATATCTTCGACGGCGCTCCTCGATAGAAAGGCTCCTGAAGAAGTCCTTCCGGTAGCGGGAGTGCTTCCTCCTGGTGCCTGTCTTATTTTTACATTGCCGATGATAGGCGAGATAAAGGAAGATTAGGCGATGCGAAAGGCGCATGGTCGGGGCAGGAGTTGGTGGTGACGGTGATCGCTCTGTGCATACCCTTCTCTTCTGCGCATTCAGAGGCTGATGCTCTGAATCACGAGTTCTGTTTGTGCAAAACGCAAATATAATTTTGGGACCGCAAATTTGTGTATCACAAACACAAATCACAAATTTGTGTTTGTGTATCACAAACACAAAATTAATTTTGGGAACGCTCCATTATGGGTTTTCGGCCGGGTAGGCTTTTTAGGCTTTTAAAGCCTAATTAGGCTTTTGTTCGTGAGTGTTTTTCTCGGCCGGCCGACATGCTTATAACGATCGCCTGACTATGCGATGTTGTCTATGATGTGGCCGAGCGGAAGTAACTTGGCGGTCGGCGGTTTGATGGACAGTTGCAATGATATAATCGCCGAAAGTAGGACCATCGTCGATTTGTTGTGGTTGTAAAATAATAAAAACTCAACCGCCCACCCTTCGCCAATTTTTCTATGTAGGAACTTGTAGCTTGTATATGATGTTTTTCCATCTCACAACATAATTTGACGATGGTGACCACCCGCCGGAAGCTCGGCGGGGTAGGAGCCATAGGGAGGGCAAAGATGAATTGCCTTCACCCCTCCCAAACACTCCGAGACCGGTACGGTGTGGGCCGTGATCGGGATTACATTGATGGCCTTTGCATTCTTCGTGCAGACTTAGGAAAAGTGTCAAGGGGGGGGCGCATCGTGAATCGATATCACGTGAGCCATCCCGACTTCCCCGATCAGGAATTCATGGTCGCCCGGCGGATGTTCACCGTCCTCCAAGAAGGTGAGACTCCATTTCTCGATGAGTTGCCGCCTCCTATCGCGGAGATTGTGAATGAGGACGCAAGTGAGATGCCTCCACAGCAGCGGCAGGTCGAGATGCAAGTGCCAGTGGGAAGGGGATTGGACCGGGAGGAGATTGCTGATCTCCGAGCTCAGGGATTCACAGTCGACGATGACAATGAGCCAGTCGAGGAGAATGTGGGTCCCACTGGTCCTACTCCAACAGGGACATGGATGAGGCCAGCTTTTTGCCCAAGAAAGAGTGCCGGGCACACGAACGCAAATGG
>VGQR01000681.1 GCA_016882345.1 Cyanobacteria bacterium K_DeepCast_35m_m2_023 | reverse complement strand
GGCACCAAGCTACACTGACATGGCACTTACGCTGTTGTCGTCAGCAATGCAGGGTTTACTAAGTCTGCAAGTGCTTCCCTAGCTTTGTCCTGGTTATGTTGACCCCTGCTCGAGCATTGTATTTTGGGAGCTTGACCGTACTAGTGGCGATTGGTGCGGCCCCTGTAGTGGTCTACGGCGGATCTCTCCAAAAGTCCTATCAGTCGCAACAGACCTCTCGTGCGGCCGTAGAGAAAATCTGTGATGAGCAATACGATAGGGCTCAATACAGAGACCCTGGCGAAAGCGATAACGATATATCCGATCGATTCAGGTTCATGGTTTCCGGCAACCAAGTGCAAGCAATTGGCATTGGCGTAAGTCAGCAACCCTCCGGTGCCTATAGATGTAGGAGGCTGGATTTGGTGGGTTTGGGCATGGGAATAGACCATGGTGATATGTCCCCCAAGCAATTAGACAAGGAGTATTATTACACGACCACGGGATTGGTTCGCTGCTCTGCGTATCGTCCTTGCAGGCGCTTTCATGGCTCCGTAAGTTACGCCATTGAGCAATGTGGGGCAATTATTAGGCAGTGCTTGGTCAAGTATTCAAAATTCAATGGCGAAGCAGTTTCTAGAGCGGTGCCTGCTTTCAAATACTAACCAGGAAAGGCCGCGGTCCCGCAGTGCATCGCCTCCACCTCCTCAACGGCTACGCAAAGGTGCCGGGCCACCTCCTCAATGCTGACGGTGGATCCTTCGTATGGATCTTGTGCACGGGGGCTGTTCTCCAGCCCCGAATCTTTAATCAGAGACATAAGGCCTACTTCGCACCTCCTTGGGCATCCAGCGACTTGGCCACTGCAAGCCAGTGGCGTAGGGCCATCTCGTCCCTGCCCTGCAAGGCATCCCCTCTAGCTGGCTCGCCACTTGGTCAATCAAGGAAGCCTGGTGCAACAGCGTGTCCCGCTGAGTTTTGTTCAAGCGAGCCATGCCAGCTCCTCCTCCGTTTCAAGGTCTTTGGAATTAGGAGGTGCATAGAACTCCAAGCCAAGCACTTGCCGCATCTGCTCTGGATCGTCCATCCAGCATCTGGACTGAAAACCACTGGCCTGCAATGTCCCCTCTCTAATAAAGGGGAGTTTTCGGACCACCCAGGCCCCGTGGCTTGGCGCAATCAGGGCCTTGGCTGCCTCAGCGCGCTCCCACAAAGTCCAGGCATCGGCCAGCTCTTCAAAGCTCAGACCGTCTGGAAGCGCCACCTCCTCTACGGCATAGGCATATGAGCGCTCGGTGCCTTTGCGAGGCCTGCCGACCACGCGCAGCTTGTAGCCCACCAGGGCCAGAAGCCGCTTCACCGTTGTGGCCTCGCGTTGCCCATTAAGCACCGCTGCACCGAAAGCCGCCTCAATGCGAGGGGCCAGCTCAGTGGCCTTGGCCACCACGCCTTGGAACAAAGGTGAAGCGCTGTCCACATGCTCACGCGTGGCCATGAGCACATCCAGGCCCAGCTCCCTGAGCAGCTCAACCTTCTGCTGAATGGTGCGCTCAGTGACGCG
>VGQR01000680.1 GCA_016882345.1 Cyanobacteria bacterium K_DeepCast_35m_m2_023 | reverse complement strand
GACATCAAGTCGCCAGCCCAGCTCGGCGGCCAGTTGAACCTCACGGGCATCGGCGAGCCGGCGCCCTGGCTGCTGTTTGAGCTTGAGCTCCAGCAGATCCCGATCGATGGGGGTGGTCATTGCCTCTGGGGCGACGGGCAGGCTGGCTGCAGCCTCAGGCGCACCGCGGGGTTGGTCGCCCTCGATCTGGCCGGTGGCGATCAGCAACCGGCGCGCCAGTGGATCCAACCAATGTTTCTGGCCCATCGGCCAGAAATTAGCGGGGCAGCGCTGTTTGAGGCCAGTCGACCAAGCCCCGTTCGATCGCCAACACCGCTGCGTGGGTGCGTCCACGGGCCCCAAGTTTGAGCAGCAGGTTCCTGACGTGGGTCTTCACGGTGTCGAGGGCGATCACCAAGGCCGCAGCAATGTCGGCGTTGTTCTGACCCTGGGCCAACAGGCTCAGCACCTCACGCTCGCGCGGGCTGAGCTGGACTGTGGCTGCGGTCGTTGCCGGCGGATGCAGCATCGCCACCACATCGCGGTCGATGACGATGCCGCCGCGACAGATGCTCTCCAGCATTGTGGCGGCCCTGCCCAATCCAAGACTTGAATCGAGCAGCAGCCCATCGCAGCCCGCATCGACCACCATCCGCAGCTTGGCTGGCTGTGGTGTGCCGCTGACAATCAGCAGTGTGCGCAGCCCCGGCAGCCGCTGCTTGGCCTGGCAGACCAGGTCCAGGCCGCAGCCCGCCTCCAGTTGATCACCGCAGACCAGAAAGTCGGCCTGGCGACGTGCCAAGCAGGCCAGGGTTTCGGCGGCCGTGGTGAAGGCTCCCTCCACCACGGCCGAACTCAGCGGTCCAGCCAGCAAAAAACAGAGGGTGGCCCGCTGACCGAAGCAGGCGACGACCCGCTGGTCCTGCAGCAGGGTTTGGACCTGTGTCGATCCCTGCCTGATCGGCACGATCCGTTCGCTGAGGTCCATCGCCAGCGGGCATCTGTTGTCATGGTGGCTGCGAATACGTGGATCCGCACTCGCCCGCTGCGGCCTTGCTCTCCACAATGGATCGCGACCCCGGCCGGCTGGGCCCATGGCCTTTTTTGACTCCGAAAAAGTGCAGGGGGGCAAAAATCCTGTCCAGCACTTGCTTAGAGTCACCGTTTGAACTATCGTTTGAACAAATAATGCAGGAGAAACGGCAGGGTGGAGTTTCCGAAGAATCCCACATCCGACCAGTTGGCAGAACTTGAAAGATATTTGTTGAGTCAAAAAGTTGGATCTCAAAATATTCCAAAGTCAGCAGAACTTTACTATCAAAATAAAGTTGAACTGTTAAGCAAGAAACTTATAATCTTTAGGCATAAGCAGAAAAAGAATAATGGTTGGTATGTTCGTTTCTATCTTGGGAATCGGAAATATAAAACGCTTAGTCTTGGAACTGCAGATCAGAAGACCGCTACTGAGCGAGCACTTGA
This sequence comes from Cyanobacteria bacterium K_DeepCast_35m_m2_023, assembly GCA_016882345.1. The sequence goes on along the minus strand of VGQR01000680.1, from coordinate 83 downwards.
TAAAGGGCACCTCGAATAATCGGAATTTGCCGGCAATCAGAGGACATTAAAAATGCCGCTCGAAAAGCGGTGAATGATGCACA
>VGQR01000679.1 GCA_016882345.1 Cyanobacteria bacterium K_DeepCast_35m_m2_023 | reverse complement strand
TATGCCAGAAAGTATCCCCTGGTCAAGAAAGATTCGTAACTTTGGAGATCGACTGGATGAGTTCATGACAGCCTACACTTCACAGGCTGATGTAGGGTTGGCTGTCGATCATTTTGTAACGCCTGTACGATTCAATTCGAAGGTTAAGATTAAGAAGTTGACTCTACCCTCCGATCTTTGTATTGCTCATCCAGGCTGGCGATCTACGACAACAGTACCCACCACAACGTCGAATATCGACCCGGAACAAGACCTTCCATGTCGGAAGGAACAAGTCTTTTGGGATACGATCGCTGCAAGTCGAATCCGGACGTTAGGAATGGACCACCATGATACCGGCGAAGCCTTTTTGTCATTAGGCCATGCTCATTTGCGCCTCAATGAGTACGACGAGGCAATGGAAGCCTTCCATACATGTTGCAAGATCTTTGAAGCCTTGGATGGTCCCACACATCTCTCTGTGGGCCGAGCGTTGGATGCCTTTGGCTTGGCTGCACTCCGAAACTACAAAGGTGGGACCGTATATTTGATCCAAGCCAAGACTGCGTTGGAGGAAGCTTTTGCTATTCGATTCCATAACTTGGGCGTCTGGCATGCCGATACGGTGGAGACATATAATAAGATTGGCAACGTCTACCTGCATATGGGTAGACTCAAGGAGGCAGCCGATGCCTACAGAGAAGTGTACTTGGTCCGACAGGCCATTTATGGTAATGATCATCCCAGTGTTGCCATTATTGCACATGGATTGTCAAATATTCATTTCAATATGAGACAGTACAAGGAGGCACAACATTACTACAACATGGCATATAAGGTCTACAAGAGTATGAATTTATCTGACCGACATCCTGCCATTGTTCGACTACGAAAGGATCGAGACCGTCTGTTCGATTGTAGTCCGTCGCCCTCATAAGGAAAAAGCGAATAGAAAGCGAAAGGGAATCCGTCTTTTTTGTTTTCAAGTTGCAAAGGGGCAGAGTCTGAAACCACCTCCGAGAGCAACTTGTAAGCCAACCCATCGTTTTTTGTCCCATTCCGACTCTGACTCATACACTCCCTTCGAAGTATCCTTTTTCCGTGTGGGTCATGAATCGACAACGTGTTCCGTGTCACCGTTGTAATGAGGAGAATATCTGAGTCAAAACAACAACAAATCTCAAGGAGGGTACCGACGACACCCCTTCGTGCCTTCTTTGGTCGTCCTTTCAGTCTCTTTTCTGGTTAGTCTTATTCTTCCGACAATCTCTTCATTTTGGCTAAACCTTCTTCAACTCCATTGATTACAGGCTCAGGCTTTAGGAAATTAATGATTGAACCAAGAATACCAAACATATTAAACGAATATTTTAGGCGTGAAATTTCATTCCTGTCGTCGTTGTTATTGTTTTTGTTGTGAGAGTCGTCGGTATTGGAGACTGTTGTTATCGGTTGGATTTCAATTCGTGCCTTAAATTTCATCATTCCATACAAGACCTTTCCCTCATATTCGATCAATCTATTTTCTTCCACTTCGGTCAGAATGACAGGGATGAATGGGACA
>VGQR01000678.1 GCA_016882345.1 Cyanobacteria bacterium K_DeepCast_35m_m2_023 | reverse complement strand
CGGGACCCTGCCCGATCGTGACGTCACCCCAGAGGGGCAGCAACTCACGCTGCAACTCACGAAAGCTGCGCTGGGATGGCTGCATCGTCGCGGTCGGGGTCATCAAGCGGTGCCAGAGGTGACAACGTCGGCCGGATGCGCATGGGCTCTGCAGCGCAGCGCGGCACACCGGGGTCGAGAGCCGCAACAGGCTAAGGGCAGAGTCTTGGCCTCATCATGCGAGACCCCCAACTCGAGCGCATCAACAACCGGATTGAACATCTGTTGGACGATCTGACCGTGCTCAAGGGGCTGGAGCGCTCAGGATCCGATGTCAGCGCGTTCATCCAGGGAATCGCCCTCGAACTGCAACGGCTCGAGGATCGCAAGCGCGACCTGCCTCGCAACGGCCAGGCGATCGAGCCGGTGTCGGAGCGGGATTGGCCAGTAGGTTGACGCCTTCACCTTCACCGTTCAGACGGGAACATGGCGGGTTCGATCCTGTTGGTGATGGCACCGGTTGAGGGCCTCGCCAGAGCCATTCAGCTGTCGGTTGCGCCTGTGTTTCTACTGGCGGGCATCAGCGGCCTGCTGGGGGTGATCAGCAACCGTTTGGCCCGGATCATCGACCGGGGTCGTGAACTCAAAGCCCAGACCCGGGACAGCTCGGTCGCCATCACACGCGAAGCCCGTCAGGAACTGATGCTGCAGAAGCGGCGCATGGGGCTGATGCTCAAGGCGATCGAATTTGCCACGGTCACCATCCTGCTGGTGGCCTTGGTTGTGGCCATTGTGTTCGTCAGCGCTGTCGCCAGCCTCGACCTGGCACTGATGGTGGTGCCCCTGTTTGTGCTCGCAATGGCGTGCCTGATGGTGACCGTGCTGCTGTTTCTGAAAGAGGTGCAGATTGCGACAGGCCAGATCAAACGCTGGTTCTGACAGATTCAGCCCGCCATCATTGTTTGCGGCAATAACCACCGCCCACGTTCATCCAACCTTCGGGACAGGCCTGGCCGTTGGTGGGTTGAACCGTGTAACGCATCAAACCAAGGGTGCTGCAGTGGCCGTTCAACGTATCGACGTACCCCAACGGGCAGATGTTGCCGATCTTGCGGACGACCCGTTGTGCCATCGCCGGCGGGGTGTCGGCAAGGGCAATGACCGTCGCGATCAAGCTGACAAGAGCAGCCGACGGTAGGGCCAACGCTGTTGACGCCATGGCCATAGCCAGTCGTGGACGGAGCTGCAATCGTAATGCGTGCGGTTCGCGCTCCACGACTCCAATGGGTCATCAAGCGTTAGCGAACCCCTGCTGCAGGATGGCAGTGATCGCCGATTAAACCGTGCAGCAGGCCCTCGAGCAGCTTGAACTGCGCACCAACGGCAACGGCTTCACCCGTTTGAATGAAGCCCTGAACCAATGGATCGCAACGACCGAGATCCACCGTGGCGTGTTGCATCTGACCTGCCTGCACACCAGCTGCAGCCTGACGATCAATGAAAACGCCGACCCCAGGGTGCTCCAGGACCTGGCGGCCTGGATGGATGCGGTGGTTCCGGACGAT
>VGQR01000677.1 GCA_016882345.1 Cyanobacteria bacterium K_DeepCast_35m_m2_023 | reverse complement strand
GAGACTGGTGAAGAGGAGATCGAAACTATTGCCTTTAACGTCCGACGGTGTGGACATTAACCGCCTCTTCAATGAGTTGAGCAACTGAGGCGAAGCCATGCGTTGCAAGTGGCTCTGGGCAGTGGTGGCGGTTTTGAGGACGAATGGGTGACGGTGGTTACTTGAGTATGACGACGACGCGAGCCTGGCAGCCAAATCTGTAAACAACCCCAAGCCCTGGAGGCTCATCAAGAGAACCTCTTGTCCCAAACGTTTATTCGTCGTAGTGCAACGCGACCCTCCACGGCAAATCCAGCGAGTATGCATTTGGTTGGGTGGAGGCAACGGTTCCAATGAACCAAAAACGGGAAGTAACAGATCGGCAATCTCAACTAAGCGGTTTGAACGATGGCAACGGTCTGCCATCGCCACGAGATTGCCCAGAACTGTCTGAAGGTCGTACAAAGCGTAGGTGTCGCCATTATCCAGAAGCCGGTCCTGAATCAGTTGTTGAGCAATGGATGCTTTGGCTCCAAAATCCCATAGACGCCAGACGCGTTCCTCAACCGCGCCACCACAATGAAACTCTGATGATTTATGACGTGGCAAAGCCACAGTCAACTCAAGAGCTGTGGCAGGCAGCAGTGATAGCAGAATTAAGCTCATATTAAGGAAGCTCTGGGCAACAAGGTCATGAGCGGCGTTTGAGAGCACCAAAGCGATCGTTGGCCGGATTTGGACGCTGAGCTCACTTCCTGGAAGCGGTATGAGCTTATTACACCCTTATCTCGCCGCTATTTGAGCCCAAATCAGGGCGTTTAGGCACACGATCCCCATGCTCAAGCTTTTGCGAGTAGCTGCCGCCGGGCCAGGAACAGATTCGTCAACGCTACCAGCACATTGATCTTGCAGCGATTTTTGGCAAAGCCGCGCAATCGGGTTTTCTGAAAGCCGAACTGCTGTTTGATCACCCGGAACGGATGCTCCCCCTTGGAGCGGGTATGGGCCTTTTGCGGTCTCGATCAGGTCTTGCAGCCTTCACTCTGGTGTGTCCGGCAAACCGCACCGTTTGCCGGGCCGCATCGCCACCCTGAGCTCCGCTGGCTTGCCTTCCATCTCAGCCCTTTTGGCGATGCCCTGGTAGCCGGTATCGCCGTACACCACATCCTCGTCGCCATGCAGCAGCTCAGCGGCTGGGGTTAGGTGATGTGTCTCACCACGTTGATCAGGCGAGCAGCTCATTGAGCCGCTACTGAGGTGATCGGTAGCCGATGGCTGAGTGCTTCCTGAGCCGGTTATAGATCGACAGGAAGCGAGGCAACCACCGGTTGCGTTCCTCAGAGTTCTGGAATGACATCGAGTAGGCCCACTCCCGGCAGAGGGCCTGGATAAAGCGCTCGGCCTTGCCGTTGGTGCGAGGCGTGTAGGGCTTGGTGCGGATGTGCTTGAGGCCAAGGGCGCTGCAGGCCTTGGCGCATGCTTTGGAGATGTAGGCCGAGCCGTTGTCACTCATCACCTGGCGGCACTCCACGACCTGGCAGTTGAACCAGGCCACAGACCGACTCAGGAAG
>VGQR01000676.1 GCA_016882345.1 Cyanobacteria bacterium K_DeepCast_35m_m2_023 | reverse complement strand
CCTCGCCAGCCTGGAGAGCACCCAAGTGCTTGCGGCGCTGGGCTTCGCTTGATCCCTGGGCGCCATGGTTCTCTCGTCGATGGGGTGGCTGCGGCGCCGCCGGCGCCGGCCACCGTCGACCCGCTCTCGCTACCCCTGGGTGCGGCCGCTGCTGGCCCTGGTCCTGGTGGTCAACCTCTCGGCCCTGGGCTATCGCCTCACCGAAGGTTGGGACTGGGGCGACTGCTACTGGATGGTGGCCATCACCATCCCCACCATCGGCTACGGCGAGGTCGAACCGCTGAGCCACGCCGGCCGACTGGTCACCGTGTTTTCGGTGGTGGGCGGTCTGGTTGTGGTGCAACAGACGGTCCAGAGCCTGCTGGGTCTGTCCGAATCGGGCTATTTCGCGCGGCGTCGCCAGCGCCGTTTTCTCAATTGGGTGCGCACGATGAATGACCACGTGATCTTGTGTGGCTACGGCCGCATCGGCCGCGAGATCGGTGATCAGATCAGCCGCGAAGGGGTCGATCTGCTGGTGGTCGAGATGGACCCTGAGCGCAAAGAGGCCGCCGAGGAAGCCGGCCTGCCGGTGCTGATGGCCGATGCCACCCTCGATGAGACCTTGCTGGAGGCTGGCATTCACCACTGCCGCTCGCTGGTGGCGGCCCTGCCCAGCAATGCCGCCAACCTCTATGTGGTGCTCAGCGCCCGGGGCCTGGCCCCCCAATGCCGGCTGATCGCCCGCTCCGACAGTGAGGAGGCCTCCCGCAAGCTGCGTCTTGCCGGTGCTGACCAGGTGGTCAGCCCCTACGTGGCCGGCGGCCGCACCATGGCCGCCACGGCCCTGCGGCCCCTGGCGGTCACGTTCATGGAACTGCTGGCCGGCACCGACTGTGAGGTCGAGGAATTCCGCCTCAGCGACGATCCCGCTCGTCTGGGGGATCTGCAGGGACGGACCCTTCAGGAGCTGGAGCTGAGGCGCCGCACCGGAGCGCTGGTGCTGGCGATCCGCAATCCCGAACCGGCGCTGGTGAATCCCTACAGCTATCGCGGCAGCACCTACGGCGGCTCCGACGAGCCCGAGCTCATCGCCAATCCTGGCGGTTCGGAGACCCTGGCTCCGGGGCAGTTGTTGGTGGTCATGGGCAGCCAGCAGCAGCTGGCTGCCTTTGCCGAACTTCTGGGTTCGGCGCTGGTGAGCATCGACGCCATGCGCGAGTGAGCACGCAGCAGCTGCGCGGCTTGACGGGGGGCGCCGCATACGATCTTGGGCGCTCGTCGCGTTTCGCAGCCCCGCCATGACCACTGCAGCTGCTTCCCTGACTGGTCAGGTCGCCCTGGTCACCGGCGCCAGCCGCGGCATTGGCGCCGCCATTGCCGCCGAGCTCGCCGCTGCCGGGGCCACGGTGGTGGTCAACTACGCCAGCTCGCCCGATGCTGCCGCGGCGGTGGTGGCCCAGATCGAGGCTGCCGGTGGGCGCGCCTGGAGCCACCAGGCCAACGTGGCCGATGAAGAGCAGGTTGAAGCCATGGTCAAGGCCGTTCTAACGCGCGAAGGCCGGCTGGACGTG
>VGQR01000675.1 GCA_016882345.1 Cyanobacteria bacterium K_DeepCast_35m_m2_023 | reverse complement strand
TCGCTCTGTGCTGCTGCCACCTCAAGGTTCAGGGCATCCAGCAGTTGATCGCTAACGGATCGGGTGCTGCTCCAGTTCATTCGGGCAGAGAGTGCCTGAGAGAACAGAGCACTGAACTCGGTGCTGACCGTGGTGGCGAGGATGTCAGCGGAGAACGCCCAATTCTTGACCATCACGGCATTGCTTAGTTTGCCGTCGGTAGCGAGATCGGATGACTCCTGTTCCCACTGACAGACCTTGCTTCGGATGGAGGCAACGATGACCTCATGGGCAACATTGATGGTCGCCAGGTCAATGGTGGAGAGATCGGTCGGCATTGGTCTGAACCTCTGTGGGTTTCTGGGATGGGTTGAGAGGGCGGGTTTCTATGAACCTCTTGCCCTCAACGCAGTAATCATACTACAGGACGCTGGGTATGCGGCGCCTGATGCTGTATTGCCTGCTCCAATATTCTGATACGCCCATCTGTGTGTATCTCTACGAACACCCCTTTAGAATTTCGTTAGAAATACTTAGTCGCTTCATCGGGTGATGGGTCTCTCTGGTTTGCCGTCCTTGTTGGCACTGGCAGGTCTTCTGGGTTTTGCCTTCGTACAGATACTGCTGCCTTATTAGCGCCTGATGCTGCTCTTGCCTGCCTGGGTGCTTGAGGTAATGTGCGCCTATGGCAAAGCAAGTCCATCTGACCCTCGCCAAGGCAATCGCCAAGGCAAACCTGCGTCGTGCTGAGGCAGGCGAGAAACCGATCACGATGAACGCGTTGGCAGTTCAGGCGGAGGTCTCAGCGACCACCATCACCCGTCTGGCAAGACCTGTTGATGACCCCAAGGAGGCATCGGCACTATCGCTGGATCTGGCGTCCAGGATCGTGACGGTGCTGGATTGTGGGATTGAGGATTTGCTGGAGGTGGTCGTTCAATGACTCAAGTTTTCAGCGAGAAAAAAGACCACACCTCTTCATCATCTTTTAGAAAATACTTGTCTCTCCACTGGGAGGAGATCTTTCTCCTCATATTATGGTCTCTTCTAAGTTTTCAAGTCATATTCTTTGTTTCTGATGCAAACTCAATTCTGAGTGATACTGGAGGAGCGGTTGCCGTCTATGCGTCATTCGAGTCCTTTATTCTCACCACTGGACCCTATGTAGCGCTTCCGTTATTCGTTGCGCCTCTGGTTTTCCTGGTCGTCTTTCAAGGTAGACCGTCCTGGACAAGAAGGTATTTGGACTTTAACGGAATCTATATCACCGCAAGAATGTTTATTCAATTGATTGGTCTCAATCTTCTTGTCTTTGATCGTGACTCCCCAAGATTTGTTCTGATTACTCAATTGCTGTTCTTTCTTCCTTATTCATTGCTTGTTTGGGGGTGGATCTACTGGCGTCTTGATTCATTTAGAAGTGCCATGAATCGCAAGTATTTCCGACTGGATTGCGAACGAGAAAACCCTCGTCCTATTGATTATCTGGTGGCGTCATTTTCCTCTGTTTTTTCTGCCTCCATCAGTGCAATCAAGGGGCGCTCTGCCAGGGCGAGAGTGTTGATCATCATTCACGGTGTT
>VGQR01000674.1 GCA_016882345.1 Cyanobacteria bacterium K_DeepCast_35m_m2_023 | reverse complement strand
TCCCTCGCTGCTCTATCACGGCCTGCGCCGGAAAACCGTGGCTCGAATTGCGCGCGCCGCAGCGCGTTATCTCAACAAGTCGCTGGGCACTGACGTTGCGGTTTGCCAGCCCTTTCGCCATCGGACCTTCCGTAACATCAAGGCCTTTCTCTCTGAACTCGACACCATCCACATGACGCCGTCCGCAACCTTCATCTTGCGAGTTGACTGGGCTGGCCGCCAGGGCGGGCATTGGACTGTTCTTAAGCAGATCAAATCCGATCGTCTTGTCCTCTTGGATTCAATCGGCCAGCGCCAGATCAGCCGTCATGCGCTAAGTCTGCGAAGCGAACGTAAGCATCGGATAACGCCGCGAGACGCGATTCAATTTCAGCTGCGGTGAAATGGGCTTTGGCAGGGCCTCACTGGTCATGGATCGGACGACCGTGCGATAGTCGCCACATGGTTGAGCAAATGCTGCCGAGGATTTGGCTGAAGGCTTTTTGGGGCTTCGAGCCAGAGAAGGATGGCTATGTCGGGTTCACACAACCCGGAAGCCAGGCGCGTTTCCTGTCGCTCCCGGCCGGCAAACCAAGCGCTCGCGTCCTGTATGGCGCTGCGTCCGAAGCCGCTAGACTTCGGCCATGGTCCGTCGATTCAAGCATCCCACCGCCAAACAGCTCGCCAAGCGCTTTCCGCACCAGCACACCATGCGGATTCCGGCCTGCGGGTGGGGCTACCGGCTTGACCGCTTGCATGAAGCGGCGTCGCAAGCCGCGCCCGGACGATACGCGGCGTGGCGGGAACCGGGCTGGCACCACGAACTGTACGCGGTCGGCTTTGCCGACAGTGCCGAGCGAGACCAGTTCTCGCTATGGGTTGAACTGAGCGGCATTGACTGGACGACACCCGGCAACGAGTTGAAGCGTGTACCGGTCCAGCACAAGCCGGTGCGGATCGTGAGTCGCCCGCCACCACCGCACATCCGCGCCATGATTGACGAAGCAGTCCGCACGGGCTTGGTCTGGCGCGTTGTAGAACAGTTCGCCGAGGCTGAGCGGCGCGGCATGGGCTACCAGCCGGCTCTGACGCTGGCGCGCGCACGACTTCACTCGTTGCGGCGGCACCTATCGAGCGAGAATGTGGATGAACTCGCGGTGGCCCTGGTGGGTTGGGTGCGGAGCAATCATCCGGAGTGGTTCGCCAATGCCACAGTCAGCAACGCTCGCCGCGCCTAGCGCTCAAGGCGAATGCATTGGAAGCATCGTGTAGGCAAAACCAATCACCGCTGCTGTTGTCCTCAGTCGTCCCGTGCGATCCTATTGCTTGCCATCTGCGCTGGACGTGGGCGCGAGGCAACAGGGGGCGTGTGGTGAGCGACCATCAAGATGAAACACCTCCAATCAAGCCGGAGTTCGAGTTCCCGGAATATGAGCATCCTTTGACGGTGCTGCTGCCCACCGCAGTCGTGCCGTACTGCTATCTCTGTCCGTCGTCAGAACAAACGGGACGTTCTGAGGTTTCTGTTAACGGAGGCTTTGGCGCATCTAGGCTGTCAGTTTAGGCGGCCGCTTGCCGGTGCAGCAAGCG
>VGQR01000673.1 GCA_016882345.1 Cyanobacteria bacterium K_DeepCast_35m_m2_023 | reverse complement strand
CAAACGCTATTCTTGATAAGCTAGGAATGAGATTAATAAAGTCGAGGACTTGGAACGATTTAATAGGTGATGAGCGAATGTTTATGCCTCTATGGAAGACTTTAAGCGAGAGTGACAGGATAGAGCTAAGTGGAGTGGTCCCGTATTTGAATGGTCAGTACGGAATCGACTTGCTGGTAGCATTAATAGGCTCAAAGATAGCCTTGAAGCCATTTTTTATAGAGTTTGGAGGAACTGACGGCTTGCAGTGGAGCAACACTTATGCCCTGGAAAAAGGGTTAGGCTGGAGAGGAATCATTTCAGAGCCAGCTCGTTGCTATAAAGAAGCTATTGCGATAAATCGGAACTGTATTGTTGAGGACAAGTGCATAAGTGGCGATGGACAGGGAATCCGATTGTTCAGAGAGGTTCTCTCAAAAGGAGTTGGCAGCCCTGAATTATCAACGCTGGCAGAATATACTCAGAATGACTGGGCAGACAGAAAGCGTCTAGATTATATAGAGTATGAAGTTGAGTCCTGGTCGTTTCAACAACTAGTCGACAGTCATAGGGCACCTCATGATCCAGGTTATTTATCAATAGATGTAGAGGGCCATGAGTTAGAGATAATAAGTTCAATGGATTTTAGCAAGACAAGGCCGACGATAATATCAGTCGAGCATAACTTTAATGAGACTAAGCTTAAAGGGCTTAGAGAGATTATGCAGATATCAGGATATGTCGAACTAGACCTTGGCTGGATGATAGCAGATGCGATATTCGTTGACTCGAACAAGATATGCGAGAACTTATCGATACCAGGTTGCAACTTAAGATCGCTTTGAGTATGAGACAATATTTCCTACATTAAAAGAGAATAGTGTAGTGGCTAATGGAGTCTTTGCAATAAATGCAATCAGTGGGCGCTTTACAAGAAGGGGTAGAGGAATGAGCTTGAGCCAATAAGAGATAGTATATTTGTTGACAATCGTCTTGATGACAGGCTGTTCAAAGCCTGATAGACGAAACGCAGATCTAATGCTGGTCTTTGAGAATAACTGCAAATGCTCGATATCGATAATAGGACTCTTAGAATGAAGAAGACGATTAAGTAAAGCGGAGTGGTTATGGGTAACTGTACACAGATATCCCGTAGTAGCAAGATGCCTAGATGCGAACTCGAATAAGGTTGCCGGGTTTGATAAGTGTTCTAGGGTCATAAAGCAGAAGATGAAGTCATAGGGTTCGGTATGGTTGATCTCGCTAAGGTCTGAAAAGTATGAGTAGTGATGATCGGATGGTGAAAGTTTTCGGGGTTCTAGCGAGGGCTCAACGCAATCAATTTGCTTACATGAGAGATATGAATCACAAAGTCGAACAAAGCAGCCTGTTCCTGATCCTATTTCAAGGATACGTGCACCATCTCCACGGTATTGGGATAAGAGAGATTTGAGGTTATTAAAGTAGGTGCTAGCTGCTTGACTTGCCTCATCACGTGAATCGAAGTCTGCCGCTTCGTAAGCACTATGCAAACTATTAGAGGTAGGAATAGATGAAGCGTAGACTAGTTCACAGTTCTTGCAACGACGAA
>VGQR01000672.1 GCA_016882345.1 Cyanobacteria bacterium K_DeepCast_35m_m2_023 | reverse complement strand
AACCCCCCCGCTTAAAAACGATTCTAAGCAACCACGGACCACAACCCGCAACCCGGACTTAAACCGAAACCGGACTTCCCCGGTTTCCGCTTCAACCCGGACCACTTCAGACCACAACAAATGAAATAAAGCGGTTTGAGAACTCAAACCGCTTTTCAGCTTTCCCGGAATCCCCCGGAAGTGGGCAGTGGTTCAACCACTTATGTTCTCAACCGTTCAACCGATTCTACAACCCGCAACCGTTGCGGCCGATTCCAACCAACTCAGGGAAGACTTCCCCCGGAACCGTTCCACGTCTTGAGAGCTTGCAAACAAATCCGCTTCTTCCCCGAAAGAATGAAACACTTGCTCAATCCCATTGGTTGATTCCCGGAAGCTTTCCAATTCGACTACATATTCCCCGAAGTGGTTGGTTTCTTTCCGGGGGTTGGTTCTGATTGTTGTTGTTTTCATCGAACCACCCCCGCAACCGCTGCAGAGGTCCGCTTCTTCAGATTGTCAACAACCTTGAAGAACAGCTCTTCCTGCAACCACTTTGCGGATTTCCACGCCCGAACCAGTTCCCGTCCACTGATTACTTCAGCGGTTGCGGGAAGTCCGATTTTCTGCAGGAAGCTTCTGGTTCCGGGAACACAATTCCCAACCTGAAAAGAATCTTCAACCCGGACCACTTCCAACCCCCGAAGAAACTTTGCAGCGGTTGCGGTTCGGTTCCGTTCCCGTTTCCTACGTTCTTCCACGGTTGCGGCCTGGCTTGCTGCAACCCGCCACCCACTGGCCAGACGCTGCCGAAGTACTTCAATCGCTTCTTCCTTCGGGGTTGCTTTGCTGGCATGATACGAGCTAACGGAAGCGACCAACTTTGCATCAACTGCGGAAAGTCCAGACTTTGCAACCGAATATTCTCGGTAAAGTTGGCCATCGTAGTCCAACCACAACCAGCAAACCACGGGAACAACCACGGAAGGAAGTTCCCCACGTTCAAGCTGCACGGTTCCCACTGGTTCCGGGGTTGTGAGTATCAAGCCGTTACTTTGAGACCGTAAAGCGGATTGAGTCTCAATCCACCGCTTCAGAACTTCAAGTTCCCGAATTTGTTGTTCCGTGGGAAGTTCAAGCTTCCCGGTTCCCGTATGGTACAACCCCCGCCAGTAAACCCGGAAAGCTTCAACCGTGGAACCTTGTAGAGAACTGTAGCGAAACGGTCTAAGATGCAACCGTTCTACCAACTCAAACCACCTACGAAACTCAACCCCGGAAGGGTTGCGGACTTTATATCGTTCCAACCACTTTTCCCGGTCTTCAATCGGGGGTGATAATTCCCGGTCTTTTGCGGCCCGATACTCTGCAACCGCAACCCGGACCACTGGTTCGGACCACTCCGGGAAGCGATTCCGAACATATTGTTCCGCAGAATTCAGGGTTGCTTCCCGGACCGCTTTAAGCTTTCGAAGTTCTTCCTCTTGTCTTCTCAGCTCCGTGGCGTAGTGAGTGAGATTGTTTAAAATGTCGGACTTCAGATTTTCCCGTTTTCTATTGTATCGGTCTTTGTGTTCTTCCTTCCAGTAAGAC
>VGQR01000671.1 GCA_016882345.1 Cyanobacteria bacterium K_DeepCast_35m_m2_023 | reverse complement strand
GGGCCTCGAGTGCAGCCAGCAGGCTGCTGCTGCGTCCCTGCCGACTCCAGCGGCCGTCGCAGTAGAGCAGCGACAGGCGATCGCTCGGCTCGAGCACGGCAAATGCGGCCAGGGCCGGGCTGCCCGCTTCAACGGGATTGACCAGGGTGAACCCCGCGTTGATGGCGTTGGCGACCCCATCGCTGTGCCAAGGATGCTGCGCCCAGGCCCGCACCTGCTCGGCGCTGTAGTAGGCGGGGCACTGGCTTTGCACGGCGTGTTGATAGAGCTGCAACAGCCTTGGCAGGTCGCTCGTGCGGTAGGGGCGTAACTCGTGCTGGGCCATGGATGGGCTCAGAGCTGTTGCTGCAGCGCCGCGGCGCCGATCTGCTCGACAAGCGGCGTGAACGCCTCCGGGCTGCAGGAGAACACGACGATCTGCAGACCGCGTTCGACAGCCCGGGCGAGCATGCGCCGCACCCCGGACAACCGTTGCGGATCGCAATTGCTGAAGGCGTCGTCAAACACCAGCGGCAGGCACCCGTCGTAGGCTCCTTGCAGCACCTCGGCCAGGGCCAGGCGCAGGGCAGCTCCCAACTGCTCGCGCATGCCGCCGCTCAGCTGGGAGAAGCCAAAGCTGGCGCTGGCGCGCTGCAGCCGCAGATCGCCAAAACCGTCCTGGGGGTCGTAGGCCAATCGGGCTTCGCCGCTGTCTTCAAGCCCAAGCGCTGCCAAATAACCGCCCAGGGCCTGCTGCAACGGCCGGCAGTATTGACTCGCCGACTGCTGCTGGGCCGCATGAAATTCGGCCTGCAGCCGCTGCAGGGCGGCGGTGCTGCGGGCGATGGCATCGTGTTCGGCCTGGGCCTGCTCCCAGGCCCCCTGCAGGTGCTCGACCTCGGCGTGCGGATCGACGGCCCCCAGGCTGCGGCAGAGCTGCTCCTGCTCTCCGCGTTGGCTCAGCAGGGTGTCCTTTTCGGCTTCAAGGCGCTGCAGCAGCTGGGACGCCGCCTCTGGATCGTCGCCTTCGGGCAGTTGGCGGCGCAGCTCCCGTGCTTCGGCGTCAAGCCGCTCGGCGCTGCCGCCCTGCTGTTGCAGCTGGACGAGCTGGGCCGTGGTGGTGGCGATCGCCCCGGCCAGGCGCCCGGCCTCCCCCTGCTGCCGTTGCAGCTGCTGGTTGAGCTGCTCGCGCTGCTGCTCCAGGTTGTGGAGCTGCTGGCCGCGCTGGTGCTGTGCATCAGCGAGGGACTGCCACCGCTCGCGCTGTTGCCGCTGCAGCTGCTCGAGACCGTGTTCGTCGTCGGGGGCCGCGGCATCCCCGCCGGCGGCGGCCAGGGCGGCCAGCAGCCGCTGCCGCCGCGGGTGCAGGGCAGCCAGTTGTTGATCGAGCTGGGCCCAGGGGATCGTGGCGGCCGCGGTGCGCAGGTTGCCGAGCTCGGCTTCGAGGCTCAGGCGCTGCTGGGCCAGCTGCTCGGCCGCGTCGCTGTCGGCCAACCCCAGCGTTTGGCGCAGCTGCGACAGCGTTGACTCGGCCTGCTGCCGCTCGGCGGCGGCAGCGCCGACGGCGTCGCCCCCGCCCGGGCTGATCTGCAGCC
>VGQR01000670.1 GCA_016882345.1 Cyanobacteria bacterium K_DeepCast_35m_m2_023 | reverse complement strand
CGCACTTAATGGTTCTTTAACAAGACTAGGTGTTGATTATATTGATTTATGGCAAATGCATGGCTTTGATCCTTTAACGCCAATAGAAGAAACCTTAAGAGCAGTAGAAGTTTTATACAAGCAGGGAAAATTTAGGTACTTTGGAATATCAAATTATGCTGCTTGGCAAACTGCATTAGTAATCTCCCAATGCAAAGAGATGGGCATTCCCTTTGTCTCGACACAACATGAGTATTCACTTCTTGCACGTGGTGTTGAAAGAGAATTGATCCCTTTACTTATAAATCAAACAAAATCACTTTTAGCCTGGTCACCACTTGGTAGAGGTGTATTAACTGGAAAGTACCGCTACGGAACCCCTGTTGATTCACGCGCTGCATCAAAACATTTTGCAGATTTTATTCAAGAACATCTCACCGAGGAAAAATCTCGTATTGTTGATGCTTTAGTAACTGCTGCAGTTGGAATTGGTCGAACACCTTCAGAAACTGCCATTGCTTGGCTAAGAGACAAAGTAGGTGTAACAAGCGTTATTTTGGGGGCAAGAAATATTGCGCAACTAAAAATATTGCTTGCAGCAGATAATTTAGTGCTTCCGGAGGAAATAATTCGAGCTCTTTCCGACGTTTCTGAGCCACATTCGTCTTATCCCGAGTCAGGATGGGCTCAACTCTCAAAAGAGAAGGGTATCTAATTTTGTATAGCTCTTGGGAAATAAGAGAAGTTCCATTGCCATCTCGTGTATCAAGAGTTGAGGCAAGAGAGTTATTAACAGAATTAGCCGAGTATGGAAGATGGGAACTAGTCAGAACTCGAATATATCCAAATGGCGTTAAAAGAATGTGGGTGAAAAAAAGAATTCAGAAAGTTGAAAGAACCTAAAGTGTCTTTATAAATCTGTGCATTGTTCTTGCTCCAAATTGAAGTGATGATATTGGAATTCTTTCATCGTGGCCATGAAACAAACTTGTAAAATCTAAATCATTTGGTAACAATAAAGGAGTAAAACCATAACCTTTGATTCCGAATTTGGACATGGCTTTAGCATCTGTTCCTCCCGATAACATATAGGGAACTACTTTTGCCCCAGGATCCTCAGCAGATAATGAATCAATCATTGAATCAACAATTTCTGTTTTAAAGGGAGCTTCCAACGCAACATCAAATGTTTCTGCTTCAACTAATATGTCATCACCCACGATATTTCGGATGTCATCCACAAAATTTTCTTGTTCCCCGGGAAGAAATCTTCCATCAACGTAAGCTGTTGCTTCTCCTGGTATTACGTTAACTTTGTATCCAGCATTAATAATGGTTGGATTTGCGGTGTTTGACAAAGTTGCAGAGACCAGTTTGGACAAGTTTCCTAATAAGGAAACTATTTTCTCAGGATCATTGGGGTCAAATGTTGTGCCATAGGCTTTAGCTGTTTCATCAAGTAGTGTCCTAACTGATTCCTTTATGGTTACCGGAAATCTATGATTACTTAAATTATCTATTGCTTTGGAGATCTTGGAGATGGCATTTTCGTTATTAATCATCGACCCGTGACCGGCTTTACCCTTGGAAGTTAATTT
>VGQR01000669.1 GCA_016882345.1 Cyanobacteria bacterium K_DeepCast_35m_m2_023 | reverse complement strand
AGGCACCGAGAGCACCGCGTCGACTCGCAAAGGGTTGGAGCGTGATAGCCGTCATCCCGTCGCGCCCGCAGCAGTTGCAATGAAGCTAACGATGGCTACTGCCACTCACACGATTGCATCAATTGCAGTTGCATACGGTGTGCGATCCCTCACCAGATCCCACACGATTGCTGCGAACATCAACAGCAGCAACACGGGCGACTGGAAGCTCCATAGGGTTAGGCACACGAAGCCGCAGCTATGCGGATCCCCGCCTCCATCCTCACCTTGCTGGCCGGCATGGCCCTGGTGCTCACAGGGCTGTGGGTAGGCCAGAACGTGAATTTGCTCCCCGCCCAAGCCAGTGCCAACGCGCCGGTTTACGACGAGCTCTTTAAGGTTTTGTTCAGCATCGGCACGATCCTGTTTGTCGGGATCGTGGGTCTGATCGTCTACAGCCTGGCCCGGTTCAGGCGTCGCGCCGGCGAAACAGGCGATGGCCTTGCCATTGAAGGCAATCTGCCGCTTGAAATTCTCTGGACTGCGATTCCTGCGGTGGTTGTGCTGTTCGTCGGGATCTACAGCTACGACATCTACGACCGCATGGGCGGGATGACGCCGCTCAATGACCACAGCATGCATGCCATGGCCGGCAGCGAAGAACGCACCTGGGGCGGCATCAGCCCGGTATCCCTTGATGGTGATCCGGCCATTGCGCCCCTGCCGGTGGATGTCACCGCGATGCAGTTCGCCTTCATCTTTCACTACCCCGACTCCGACATCACCTCCGGCGAGCTTCACGTTCCGGTGGGACAACCGGTAGCTCTGCAGATGAAAGCCCTCGACGTGATCCACGCCTTCTGGGTGCCGCAGTTCCGGCTGAAACAGGACGTGATTCCTGGGCAGCCCACCCTGCTGAGCTTCACCCCCACCCGCCCCGGGCAATACCCGATCGTGTGCGCTGAGCTGTGTGGGCCGTATCACGGCGGCATGCGCTCCAGCGTGATCGTTGAAGAACCCGAAAGCTTCGCTGCTTGGGTCGCGAAGAACAGTCCGGCAGCTTCTGCCACCACCACAGCGGTGCAGTCATGACGATCAGCCTGATGCCCGAAACCAGCAGCACGGGGTCGCTTCAACCCCAGGGCTGGCTGCGCTACCTGAGCTTCAGCACCGACCACAAGGTGATCGGTCTGCAGTACATGGTGTGCGGTTTCATCTTCTACTTGATCGGTGGAGCCCTGGCCGGAGCGATTCGCACCGAGCTGATCACACCGATCTCGGATTTCCTACCCCGGGAGACCTACAACGAAGTGCTCACCCTGCACGGCACGGTGATGATCTTCCTCTGGATCGTGCCGGTGGTGAATGGCGCCTTCGGCAACTACCTGATCCCCTTTTATGTGGGCGCACGGGATATGGCCTTCCCCAGGCTCAATGCCGTGGCCTTCTGGCTGATCCCGCCAGCCGGGATCCTTCTGATCAGTAGCTATTTCTTTGCCAGCGCGGCCCAGTCCGGCTGGACGGCCTATCCGCCGCTCAGCACCACCACACCCGCCACCGGCCAGATCATCTGGATCCTGAGCGTGCTGCTCTTGGGCGGAAG
>VGQR01000668.1 GCA_016882345.1 Cyanobacteria bacterium K_DeepCast_35m_m2_023 | reverse complement strand
CTGGGAAGGTCTTGTTGGCCATGGGAGTGGCTTTGCAAAGGAACTTCACATCCCCTTGGAAGGCGTATTGTCAAAGAACAACGCCTTGACAAAGATGAAACAAAGAACAGCCATGCTCATGCGTAGCGCCTCCGCGCAGCTCATAACTACTTTTTTGACAACTGGATTAGTGGCAGCTCAATCAGCGCATGCTGGAGCACTAAGCGCTGCAGACGACGTAATACGGATAGCCCGCAACGATGACACGTGGGTCGGCATAGGGCAGTTGGCAAGACATTCATGCAAAATCGCCCCATGGCTACGAGAAGGCCCTATATTTACAGAAAACAAAAACACAGGGAAGGCCAACTCAGGCTGCGGCTGGGAAGCAAATGCTAATGCATTAGCAATAATTCTAGCCGTAGCGACACTGAGTGCCGCCACAGCGCGGTCAATGAAGTCTATAATAAAGAGATAATGCGCCTAAACCGCAGATGTTTAGCTCAAGCAACTGCTCTTAACATCCTTGATATGGCCGCAGAGCGCAGTCCAGTACCAAAGCTCAACCAACAACAAGAATAAATAGGGAGCAGATACAACAAAGCTGTTTTCAAAAAAGTCATTTGTCGCATTAACGGCAATGGCATAGGCAACCAGTGCTACGAATCCCACAGCCAATGCCAGACAAGAGGCAAGGAAAACCCTTACACCCATAACCCATCCAAGCACAAAGACTCTAGGAAGAAAGCCAACCCCCGCCACGCCACCATTTGCCAAAAAACATCTTCTAAATCCCCAAATTGTCAGCCAAGAAGTGCCAAATGCATAAAACCACTCAACGGGATAGACCTTAGTGGCTTCGTAGGGGATGGCGTTGGCGATGGTTATAACGGATATACATGCTAGCGCGTATTTGAAAACATCCGCCTCGGCAATCTTACCCGCCGCAATATCAGACTTTAGCTCAGAGATGCGAAGAAAGCGCATTTGGATAACATCTATAATATTCCTAATGTAGCCAAGCAGCAAGCGAAAGGCAATAGGGGTGCCGCCTCAATAGGTCTGTTGATACTCTTTGACAATAAGACTAATGAGCACACGCCTGAGGTCTCCAAAAACCTTATTCCTCTTCTGCACCTCAGCCTGCATCGCCGCCTCCACATCAGGCAGCCGAATGGTGATGGTCTTCACTTGACTGCCTCCACACATTCCAATCGCTCCAGCTTCTCTGCAATCGCTTCTCTGCAGAAGGCTGAGATATTGAGGCAGCGGCTTTTCTTCAACAGGAGCAGTGTTTGGTGGAGTTGCTGGGCGTCGCCTTCTGGGTAGGTGATGGTGAGTTGATGTCTTCTCATATCTTTCTGGGTGATAGGTCGCAGTTGAATGGGTCAAGGGCAATCAGCTCCAGGCTGGTCTGCTTTCCCAAGTAGCTGCTGATGCGTCTGTAATCATCATCCTGTGGGTTGATGCATTGAATATCAATAGATTTCAACTTAGATAGTGCCTTGACCCTGTTTGGCAATCGCTGATGAAACAGGGTTTCCATCTCATATTGGGTATTTAGGCTCTGTGGCAACTTTTCTGTGATTAGGTGCGTATGAAACTG
>VGQR01000667.1 GCA_016882345.1 Cyanobacteria bacterium K_DeepCast_35m_m2_023 | reverse complement strand
CTTGTGCGGATCCAGCAGAACCGGCAGGCAATCCCTGATTGAGAGCCAGATTGCTCTGCACCACTAGCAAGCTGAGGGCCTCGAGCGAGCGCATGAAGGCCAGCAAATTGGGATAGCGCCCCTTGGCACTCAGCAACAGCTTGGTGCTGACAAGACCCGCCTTGAGCAAGGGATCGCGCTGCTGGGTGGCTTCGGTCTGTTTTCGGGCGGCAGCTTCTTTGCTCAGCTTCTTTTTGGTGCCCTTTTTCTGTCCTTTGAGGGCATCAACCTCTTCGCCATCGCCAACGGCCAAGGCAGCGGTTGGTTCAAACAACTGCAACTGCACCCCATGGCGGCGCGCCTCGCGGTCCGCCTGGGCCATGAAGGTGACCAGCTCGCCGCTGCCGGCGATCAGGCTGATCAGCTGTTGCTGCTGGCGCTCGGCGAGCAGCTGTTGCTGAGCCGTTCGCGCCAGATCGGCACGCAGTTGCGGTAACTGCTGCTCTTGGGAGAGCTTCTCTTCAACCTGCCGCCCCTGCAGCCGCACCTGGGCAATCAATGGGAATGAACCCACCGCCAGCACCGCCAGGGCCAGCAAGGCGCCGACCCCCGCCGGCGCCCACACCAACAGACGCGGGATGAGCGGGTTCGGCGCTGATGCCTGCAGCGTGCTCATCGCAGCAACCCCTCGGCCTGAAGCCGCTGCAAGCGGCGCACCATGCCACCTGCGCCCAGCTCTTGCAGCAGCACCAATTCAGCCGCGGGAGCGAGCTGGGGGCGAAATTTGGCGCTGAGCTCAAAACCCACCAACGCTGGTGGCAACACCACCGTGCCTGGGGTCGGCTTTTTCTCGCCGCCGCGGGCTGCCTTGCGCAAGGTGATGCTGCTGGGATCGAGCAAGGGCGAGCGTCCCAGCTCGATCTGCAGAGCATTGATGCGCTCAAAGGCGAGCGGATCGGCAGCAGAGCCGACCAGCCGCAGGCTGGTGCCACCGGGGGCCACCTCAACGGAGCTGAGTTGGACGCCCTGCGGCACCCGGCGCTGCACATCACGCATCAGCGCTGAGCCAGAGCGGGTGTTGACCAGGCCCTCAACAAGGGCCTGGTTGGCCTGCTTGATGGTTTTCAGGTTGCTGCGCGCGCTGTTGAGGCGGCCCTGAGCCGCCTCAACCTGTGCCTCAACCAGCGCCAGGCGATCTAGCTCGGTGGTGAGCAGCTGCTGGCGAACAAACAGCAGCGCTGTGATCACCACAGCGCCGCCCAGCAGGGCCACGCCGATCAGCGAGCCCTTGAGCACCAGCAGGCGCCTGGCCTGACGTTCCTCTGCTGGATCAGGCAGCCCCTGGGCGCGGCGCAGCTCGCTCAACAGATCCAGAGGTGCGGTCGTCATTGCGCCTGCGCCAGCCCCTGCATCACCAGCGAATCGTAAGGAGCAGATTCGAGTTGCTCAAGGGAGGCGCCCAAGGCTCCAGCCAGCGGTTGAAGCTGCGGTAGCTCTGCGCTCGTCCAGAGCTCACGCAGGCAAAACGCAGGATCTGAGCTGCGGTAAAAGGCCACAACCTGCTCCAGCTTGAGACCCAGATCAGGATCCTGCGCCTCGAACAGAC
>VGQR01000666.1 GCA_016882345.1 Cyanobacteria bacterium K_DeepCast_35m_m2_023 | reverse complement strand
TCATATAGATTGTGAAGTTTTCATTAAAAACAGAGATAAAATCAATCAATAGTTTTGTAAGTAAGACTAGACCAGCATTGATTAACCAAAATGCTGTCAATGATGGGATTATTGGAAGCAAATATAGACTACAAAGGATAAACATTGCAGGAATAATGGCCTGTAGCATGACTCGAAGAATCATTTTAAATGCTATTGCCCAACGTTCATTTGAGTCATTACTATTATAAATTTGCAACAGTTGATCTTTTACATTGCTAAAAACTTGCATGACAAAACAGGCAATTATACCTGTAACAGGCGCTACACCGGGTAATAATGAAAAAACAGCTATAAAACTTGCAATCATGCTAAATTGAATAAGGATGGAGAGGTACTGGCCATTCATTGCTCGGTCATGTTGTTCTTGTATTTCTTTTGGAATAATACCAAGCGCATCTTTTAATTTTTTAAAATTTTGATGAATATCATAGGTTTGTTTAAACATGCTTATTAAATCCACAAATGACATGATGAATACCAGCCAACCTGCAGTTGGATCATTGCTTTTTAATAGAAAATAACTGAGTGAGTTGGTGAGCCCCCAAATCACATCGTTAACAATAATTGGGTAACGAATTTGAAGTTGTAATGAGAGTCGATCAAGTGTTCCTAGCTGATTTTCTTGATAGTAAGGATTGTCATCAATAAACGTATGTTTAACAAGCTTGGCAATTTCCCAACCTCCTCGAATACCATAGATAGAGAAGCCTACATAAGTGTTTAGTTCTAAAAATCTCTTAAACGAATCAGACTTTGCTGTATCACTGTTTATAAAGTTTAATAATAACTCCCTAAACCAGGTTGCATCGGAACGGTGTGCGCTAACAATAGTGGCTAGATCTTTAACGTCATAATCCAATTTTTCTTTAGAATCCTCATGCATGGCGAGTGCATCATCAATCTCTTTCCTATCTATAAAAGTGATTTTTTTTGGAAATTTTACAAACTTAATTCTTAAAGCTTGGAGGCGTTCTTGATTTTTGACATGTTCACGAGTTCTTTGAAGAACCTCCTTATCAATTTTATGTTTAGCAATGAGTTTTTGTTTATAAGTTTGAAGTATATTCAGCTGTTGGGAACGCTTAAGATGTTCATATTCCCCAGAGTGAATAAAATGATCAAGCAATTCAATAGCGTAACCATCTGCACAATAGTTTTTAAAATTTAATGCTTCTTGTCTTATTTGAGTCGTATGATCTCGAATTGATTTAGTCATGCAATACTCAAAATGAATTAATTATATATTTATTGTATAAAATATATTAACATTTGAGAAGCTAATTAATGAAAAATATTTTAAACAGTATATGATTTTGATGTTTCTCAGATGGTATCTAGCCCACTTATATGGACCCGGCCGCATTGTAAAGTATTTTCTCAAAGTTTTGTCAATAAGGGTTAGATTGCGGTCTTATATTCGGCATCAAGAAAAAACTCATTTTACAATGAGCCTGAATTCAACTTGTGCTCTGATGAAATTTGCACGCTTGTTCCTTATCTCTTTAACGGCATCTATTTAAATTGCCAGAGGAGTTTCGAGGTTTT
>VGQR01000665.1 GCA_016882345.1 Cyanobacteria bacterium K_DeepCast_35m_m2_023 | reverse complement strand
TATGAGTAATGGCTAATGATCTCGAGAATAAAGCCAAAGAGGATAGCTAGCAAAATAGGGAATAGCACTGCCTAATCAGTAAAGCTGAATCTCGTTCACAGACAAAAGCCACTACAAGATTGTATTTAGATCAGAGACAGAGCCCTCTTGGGGAGAGGTTGCCAATAAAGGCATTCTCATATTCTATAGACACAGAATGCAGGCCTGCCTAATGAAACAGGCACACGGGTGCGAGGCTCGTAAACAGATTGGGTAACACGAATGTGTTATGACTACGCTGCAAGATACATATCCAGATTCAGTGCTAAAGGAAACCAAAGCTCAAATCCCTCAGCCATCCTCCGACCCCACACTTCTTCAGGCCATCTCGCTTCTGTGACCAACATCACAGCACTCTTGGATCGCCATCACCGCTAACCATCAGCCATGGAACGAAACTAAGGACATCGGGGGCAGAGACCACACTCTCCCCATCACTCCTTCACTCTCATGACTCGTCTCTCTTCCTTGGCTCTCGCTACAGTCCTCACTCTCGGCTCTACTGTTTCAGCCGCTCATGCAGGTGTTACCGACATTGAACACCTCGGTTCCGGTGGTCTATGCAACACTTCAGAAACCACAGGAGGTCTCGTCAAAATCGGCGAGAACATCGGCATCGGGCAAGGTACCGCAAACAAGAACTGCAATAAAGTACTCGGCTTGATCGATCGGCTTCGCAACAAAGAAATCGACAGCGAGGAGCGGATCAATAACAAACTGATTAATTCCCAAAATACTATTGGCATGATTAACTCCATTGGATCAATCGCTGCACCTCTGCTCGGTGGGCTCTTTGCGAATTCACAGGCAAGAGCTCAAGCCACTCCACAAGCTTCTGACAACACTCAGTATCTACAGGTCATTCAACAACAGCAACAGCAAATTGAGGAGCTGCGCCAAATGATGATCCAGAAACAAACACCCGTCGCCCATCAGGGCTACTCCCAACACTTGCCAATTCCAACCACATTCCCTTCCCAGACAGGATTCAGCAACCAGGCACAAGGTTCCACAGGTCTTCGTCAAGTCAACCTGTTCTGACCATCAACACAACAACAAAGAACACTCTTATCGCATCACAACCATGAAAGTCATTCTCCACTCCGCTCTTTCACGTACCCTGCTATTCGCAGCGATCATGACCACAGCCCTTACGCCAGGCGCTCGCGCTGAGGGGTGGTTCGACTCATTCTCGCAATGGAGTTTTAACCAACTACAACCACTCCTACAATCTCCTCAGGCTCCTGCTGTCTATCCACATCCAGAAACGGGACAGCCAACTCCATGGCAGCCTCAAAACGACCGTCTGTTCTACGGCAGCAGTCTCGGTGCTAGAGGATAAATAACAAGCTCCTGCTTCCTCTAAGCACAAAGCACCAGCCTCGAGCTGGTGCTTTTTCATGGCATTTGAATCATCTCATCGTTCTTCCTAACCGCACAGCCGACTCACTAGCCAGCTCTCGAATCCCTCAGCCATCCTCCGACCCCACACTTCTTCAGGCCATCTCGCTTCTGTGACCAACATCACAGCACTCTTGGATCGCCATCAC
>VGQR01000664.1 GCA_016882345.1 Cyanobacteria bacterium K_DeepCast_35m_m2_023 | reverse complement strand
GAAGCGCGCAGCAAGGCCCAGGTGCTGGCCCATCCCAGCGCCAAGGAGAGCCTCAGCAACAGCGACGACAACAGCCAGGCGGCAACAGCCTGAGGCGATCCCCAGCGGTCGGGGGCGAGAGGCCGGCGGCCGGCGCGACCTCGGCCGGCGCTGAAGGGTGTTGTTTTGATATACAACTCCAAGCAGGCTGGCTGAGAGGTCTCAAAACCCGGCGACGCCCCAGCCAGCCAGGCAGTCACGCTCATGGGCCACTGCAGCGCC
The DNA here is from genome assembly GCA_016882345.1 of Cyanobacteria bacterium K_DeepCast_35m_m2_023. Next base: position 1,329 of record VGQR01000664.1, on the reverse strand, counting down.
CGGGGTTGCGGCGAAGACCTGAAACAAACCCGGTAGGCTGGCTTGATGATCGAGACTAGGGGCGAGGGGGCCGCGGCCCAGACACCACAGCCTTACCAGCCCCTGCATCACAAATACCGGCCGCAGCGGTTTGACCAGCTGGTGGGTCAGCAGGCGATTGTCGCCACCCTGAGCCACGCGCTGACCGCGCAACGCATTGCCCCGGCCTATCTGTTCAGCGGCCCGCGGGGCACCGGCAAGACCTCGAGCGCCCGCATCCTGGCCCGCTCGCTGAACTGCCTATCCCATGGCGGTCCCAGCCCCGAGCCCTGTGGCCACTGCGAGCTGTGCACGGCCATCGCCAACGGAACGGCGCTCGACGTGATCGAGATCGACGCCGCCTCCAACACCGGCGTCGACAACATTCGCGAGCTGATCGAACGCTCGCGCTTTGCACCCGTGCAGGCCCGTTGGAAGGTCTATGTGGTGGACGAGTGCCACATGCTCTCGACCGCCGCCTTCAACGCCCTGCTCAAAACCCTGGAGGAACCGCCGCCACGGGTGGTGTTCGTGCTGGCGACCACCGACCCCCAACGGGTTTTGCCGACGATCCTGAGCCGCTGCCAGCGGTTCGATTTTCGGCGCATTCCGCTGGAGGCGCTGCAACAGCACCTGAGCTGGATCGCCAGCCAGGAAGGCATCGCCATCAGCAACGAAGCCCTGCATGTGGTGGCCCAACGGGCCCAGGGTGGCCTGCGGGATGCCGAAAGCCTGCTGGATCAACTGTCGCTGTTGCCGCCGCCGGTGGAAGCCGATGCGGTGTTCGAGCTGTTGGGTGCGGTGCCCGAGCAGGAGCTGCTGCAGCTGGCCGAAGCGCTGGCGAGCAGTGACCCCCTGGCCCTCACCGAGGGCTGTCGGACGCTGCTCGAGCGCGGCCGCGAACCGGGCGCCCTGTTGCAGGGCCTGGCCGGCGTGTTGCGCGATCTGCTGCTGGCCGGGGTAGCACCCGATCGCCTGGAGCTGGGCAGCCTGTCGCCCCAGCTCAGGCCCCAGCTGCCGGCGCTGGCGCGACGGATCGGCAAAGCCCGCCTGCTGCACTGGCAAGCCCAGCTCAAAGGCAGTGAGCAACAGCTGCGCCACAGCTCCAATCCCCGGCTGTGGCTGGAGGTGCTGCTGCTGGGCCTGCTGGCCGAACCAGCCCTCGCCCCGGCAGCAGCAAGACCAGCCGCCGTCAACGTTGCTCCCCAGACCCGGGCCAGCACCGCCACAGCACCCGAGCCAACCGCGTCCGCAGCCGCCGCGCTTACCCCGGCTGCCCCTGAACCCGTCGCCCCTTCGCCGGCCGCGGCT
>VGQR01000663.1 GCA_016882345.1 Cyanobacteria bacterium K_DeepCast_35m_m2_023 | reverse complement strand
AATGTGATCGCTGAGAGCGAGCCCTTGCCTTGCACCAGGCCAAGAATCACGGCCGAGCGCAGGGCGGGAATGCTCTCGTTGTTGGCGTTGAGCGGAGCCATGATGGCGCCGACCCGTTTCAGAAGGGCTTCACCGATGCGGGTGTTGAGCAGGCGGCTCACCAGGGTGATTGGCAGGCTGATCGATTCGTTCAGCAACTTGGCAATCGCTTCCGGCTTCTGCTTGCTGATTGCCAGGACATCGGCCAGCAAACCCCGGGCCTTGCCGGTCTGGGCCAGGTATTCGAGGTCGGCGACAGCGATGGAACGGCGGAAGGCGCCGCTGACAAACACCAGGTTCTCGGCAGCGACAGCCGTCGGTACCTGCAGCACAGGGGCCATGGTCAGGAGGGCCAGAGTCGCGCCGGCCAGCCGCCGCCGCACTGATGGTCTGGTCAACGGCCGTCCTGTGTGCTGCATGGGTGGACTTTAGGCAGGCTGCATCGAGCGGGTGTTGCGGGAGACCAGCACATCGCGCAGCAGCCGCACCAGGCTGCGTTCGGCCAGGCCCTGGGCCAGATCTCGGCCCATGGACCGCAGTTCGGGCTCCCGCAGCACCCGCGGCAGCCGACTCAGCAGCAATTGGGGCTCAAAGCCCGGGAGTGCCTGCAGGATCCGCAGCAGTTGACGAATCGGTTCGAGGTCCAGCAGCAAGGCCTCGGGGGCGCTGCTCAGTTGTTGGGATTGCTGCCGCAGCCCCGGCGGTTGCAGAGCCTGCAACGGGGCTGGCAGGCGGCGGCTCAGGCTCAGGGTGGTCGTCCAGGCGAGATTGTCGAGTTTCTCGACCGCTGCGGTGACCAGCTGCCGGCGCAGCAGCCCGCCGTTTTCGGAGAACAAAAAGCTGATCACCTGATCCAGCAGCCCTTCGAGATCGAGCTGGCTGCCCTGGGCGGCGCTGGCCACCAGGTTGTCGAGCCGCTGCCAGCAGAACACCTCGCCGTCGAACAGCATTTCCTTGAGGCTCTGGCGCAACGACGGATCGGGGTCCTCCATCAGCCGCCGGGCGAAGTAGGGGTAGGCCGCACCCAGGATCTTGAAGTCGGGGTCGACGCTGAGGGCGATGCCTTCCAGCGTCACCAGCGAGCGGATGATCAGGGCGTAATAGGGGGGCACCCGAAACGGGAAGCGGTACATCACACCGCTCAGGTCATCGGTGACGGCCTTGAAGTCCATGCGGCTGACGCCCTGCTCGAGCGCTTGGCCGAACACCGTCTCAAAGGCCGGCACGATCGGTTCAAGGTTCACGTCTTCCGCCAGGAAGCCGAGGCTGACGAAGTCCTTGGAGAGCTTGCCGAAGTTACGGTTGACCAGGTGCACCACCGCCTGGATCAGGCCGGTGCGGCTCTCCCGGCTGACCTCGCTCATCATGCCGAAATCGAGGTAGGCCAGGCGGCCGTCGGCCAGGGCCAGCAGGTTGCCGGGGTGCGGGTCGGCGTGGAAGAAACCGTGCTCCAGCAGCTGCTGCAGGCTGCAATCCACGCCCACCTGCACCATGTCGTCGGGATCGAAGCCCAGCTCGCGCACCGCTTCGAGGTTGGTGAGCTTGACCCCGT
>VGQR01000662.1 GCA_016882345.1 Cyanobacteria bacterium K_DeepCast_35m_m2_023 | reverse complement strand
TTCAGTTTCCAGGCTGCTGATTTGATCCGCACTGAACGCAGATGCCTGCACTGGCAAGAGCTGGGCATACTGCGAGCTGCTGAACGCCGCCACTTGGGGTCCGGAGAGTGCCTGCACCTGGCTTGCACCCATCGATTGCACCTGCGAGGTAGTCAGCAACGGCAACTGTTCGATTGGCAAAGCCTGTAACTGTCGCGAGTCAAGCCAGCCGATCTGCGTAGTCGTCAGGCTGCGCAGCTGGGTGCTGGTCAGTGCCGAGACATCATTCCCATCCAGTGTCTGCCATTGCGATCGGCTCAGCGACATCAGCTGGCTAGTCGCCAGACTTCGCAATTGAAGCGTGCCCAAAGCGTCAAATTGCAGCGTGCTGAGCCCGCCGATCTGCAGGGTCGAGAGAGTCTGCAACTGGGCCGCACTTAGTGCAGCAAGGTCCGCTGTTTCCAGAACACCCATCTGCCCCGCACTCAGACCCAGCAACTGCTCAGAACCCATGGCAGAAAACTGAATCGTGCTCAGCCCGGTAAGCTGCTGGCTGGGCAAACCGAGAATTTGCTGGCTGCTCAAGGCATTCACCTGTGCCGTGGACAGCCACTGTATTTGTTCAGTGCTGAGCGCCGCCAGTTGCACGGTACCCAGTGCGCGGATCTGACTGGTGGAGAGGACACCGACATCCTCCGTGTCAATTGCCGAAAGCTGCGTCGAGACCAGCCCGCCAACCTGCGCCGTCGTCAATGCCGCCACCTGGGCGGTCAAGAGACTATTCCACTGATTGGTGCTGAGCGCACCGATCTGGGTGGGCGAGAATTTAAGAATCTGAGGCGTGGAGGGCTCGGTCAGCTGCGACGCCGTCAGCGCCCTTACCTGATCAGCATTCAACCCCTGAATCTGCGAACTGCCCAGCGCAACCAGAGCATCAGTGACCAGCGAGGATAACTGTGACGTTCCCAGCGCACGAATCTGCGCGGTGGAAAAACTCGCAATCTGCGCGGTCGACATGGCCAGAAGTTGGTCTGTGCCCAGTACCGGTATCTGGCTCGTGCTCAACGCGCGAATGGCGGATGTGCTCAGCGCGGCAATCTGGTCGGTGCGGAAGCCCGCACTGTCGCTGCCAAGGCCTGCGACTAGCTGCGCGGTAGTGAGGGCAGCTACAGCGCTGACGGATAGCGCGCCGACTTGTGCAGTACCCAGCCCAGTAATGTCGGCGCCAAGGCCAAAGACCACTTGCGCCGTTGTCAGTGCAGCGATAGCGCTGGTACTTAGCGCGGCGATCTGTCCCGAGTTCAAGGCATCGATTGCTCGGGTGGAGAGCGCGGCCGCATCGACTGCCTCGATCGCATTCACCTGCGATGTCTGCAATGCGGCCGCCTGAAAGGCAGTCAATACAGCAGCTTGGGCAGTCGTCATTGCGACGATCTGGTCCGTCGTCAGAGCGGACACACCCGTGCCAACACCCGACACCCACTGCGTCGCTGTCAGGGCGGCGACTTGCGCCACCCCCAGTGCAGAGATTTGCGACGTGCCAAGAGAGGAGAGAAGTTGCGTTTGTATCGAGGGTACATCTGCAAGCTCAATCGCCGCCAGCTGGGTAGTGTCCAG
>VGQR01000661.1 GCA_016882345.1 Cyanobacteria bacterium K_DeepCast_35m_m2_023 | reverse complement strand
TGGGATCCACTCAACACCACAGGCGCGGAAGAAATCCTCTTCCTCACGGACAATGAGTCGCCGGCCATCCGGAAGCGAGGGATAACCCTCGACCATTCTCCCACCGCCACTCACCTTCTTCCAGCGCGCAAACATTCCAGGAACAAATCCCGTCATTGGATTGCCATTGGGACCGACACCGGATCCGGTACGCATCATAAAGAGGCCACCCCAGTTCTGGGACGACGTGATGAAAAGGTCCAGCTTGAGACCGTCATTGAGCATCATGCGAAGGTAGCGCGCTCCGGGCTTCGGAGGCCACGGAATGATATCCGGAACACCGGGCTTGATGAACTCTCCCCAGGTGCTGAGGGAAGCAAAGAGCCCACCCCAGTCGCTCACTTGCGCAACGATCTCGACATCTTTCACCTGTGACTTTCGCCGGCGAATAGAGCCAGCAACCTCAGCCCGCGCGCAGTGAGGAAGGATGGAGAGGCGGATCGCCTCGGCGAGAGGAAGTGCCTGTTCAATGTCCATATGCATTCTCCATAATCATCTGTTATTATGGTTTTTGCAAATGGGACACCCTCCGGAGTCAAATACTTCAACTATTTGTTGCCACACTGCTCTTGATTTCCTCCCGAACGAGTGATCGAAACAGTGCCTCAATTGAGAGGGTGTCAGCGTCCAAAATGAAATTTGGTACCGGCACATTCGTGAATCCGCCTGACCCAGTCAGCATCATGCAACTAGTCGGAAGGGATTGCGGTACTGCAATGTGCCGGTACCAATACTACATATGTATCGACCTGCCTTAGCATTGTGACCCGTGACTGTTTAGTAGTAGCCGCCGTAGCCTCGACCCCGGGGCCTCCGGAGGGAGGCAGCGCCTATTGCGCTGATGTACGCCATCCCGGCGGAGGCTATCTTGCGTCCTATTGCACGCCTTTGTTCAAGTGTTCCCTTTTGAATGCGATTTATCACTGTTGCCAAGCCTTTGGTGTCCAGCGCAATACTGGATTCGGCTCGCATCCCAGGATATTCATATTGCGCTAGGCCCTCAATGTACTCCCTGATTTCGTCCATGTCCTTGTACAGCTCTTCAACGATGCCCAGCACTTCTTCACTATAGCCTCCCTTTCGAAAATCTGTCAATTCGATGTCATCAGGAGGCAGTATGTCCAACTCCTGCAACTCAAGTTCAGTCTCTTCTAGGGCTATTTCAAAGTCACTTAGGGCCCTCAGGGCAAGGTCCTTACCTGCGAACTGCGACGGTGACTCATCAATGCGCAATGGGTCAGTAGAAAAAATAAAATCTGCCAATCGTTTCTTCATCATAGCTCCACCTTGCTATGTATGCTGAAATATTGGCAGATTTCAGGAGACGGTTGTACTTCTTATTCGTTGGATTTCCCTGTCCAGGTACCAGCGTGCTTTCTCAAGGTCCTCAACTCTCTTCAGTGGATCCTTCAGGCCGTTTCTCGAAATGTACTTTACAGTATTCCCAAGGTTAAAACCAAGCTCCCAGGCCTCTATGACATCGATTGCCTCGTGACCCGTGCTCTTTCGATAGTGTGATGGATGATCTACGCTACTCACTTGCGTCTCCTGCCGTAAG
>VGQR01000660.1 GCA_016882345.1 Cyanobacteria bacterium K_DeepCast_35m_m2_023 | reverse complement strand
CGGCAGGCTGATGTAGCCCAGATTCGCGGCCTGGGCCTGGGCCTGGTCGCTGAGGGCATAGCCGAACGCCTTCTGAAGGGCTGGCAGCTTGGCGCCGTTGCCGCTCTGGTAGAGCAGCACCCAGGTGAAGGTCACGATCGGGTAGCCGGCGCTGGGGTTGGGATTGCTGCCCGTCAGATCTGGGCCGAGGTCAATGCTGGCCAGAGCGGTGCTGGCACCGCTGGCATCCGGTTTGAGGAACTGACCGCTGCGGTTGGCCACGGCGGCCGCCTGCAGGGCACCACGCACATAGGACGACTCGACATAACCGATCGCGCCCGTGGTTTGCTGCAGGTTGGCGGCCACGCCCTCGTTGCCTTTGGCGCCGACGCCCGTGGGCCACTGGATCGACTTGCCGACGCCTGGACCGCTTCTCCAGGCGGGGCTGAAGGCTGCCAGCGACTGGGTGAAGTTGTAGGTGGTGCCGGATCCATCGGAGCGGACGACCAACTGAATGGCCTGATCGCGACAGCCCAGTTGCTTGAAGTTGGTGATCTTGCCCAGGAACACATCGACCAGCTGGGCCTGGCTCAGCTTGAGGCTGCAACCCGGCAGGTTGTAGGCGACGGCGATGGCACCGGCGGTCATCGGCAGCTGCACAACGCCCCGGGCGATGGCCTTGGCGTCGGCGGCTTTGAGCGGTGCGTCGCTGGCGCCGAAGTCGACGGTGCCGGCTTCGAATTGACGCACCCCTGCACCCGAGCCCACCGACTGATAGTTGACCCGCACCCCCTGGCTGGCCAGATCACTGAACCAACGCTGATAAATCCCCGCGGGAAAACTGGCGCCAGCACCCTGCAGCGAGGCCGAGGGGCTGCCGCAGGCCGCGAGCAGGGAAACCAGTCCCAGGCTGGTACCAGCGACACGGCGACGGGGCGAAGCGAAGCGGACAGCCATGGCGTGGGTTGTGGTCTTCGCAGATTAGGGACCGGTTAAGGCGTTTCCAGTGCGTTGGCGAGCCATTCGGCGCTGGCCGGGGCCAGCAGCACGCCATTGCGGTAGTGGCCACCTGCCAGCAGCAGGCCCGGTGCCAGTTGCTCGAGCCAGGGTGCGCCCCGTCCCTGCGGTTGCATCCGCAGTCCCTGCCACCGGCGCACCACGGTGGGGTTGTGCAGCCAGCCTGGCGCCTGGCCGTTGAGGGTGGTCATGCGCTGCAGGGCTGCGGGGTCGGCTGTGGCCCCCGGCTCCAGCGTGGCTCCCAGCCAGAGTCGCCCGCCCGGCCGGGGGACCAGGTTGATGCCCTGCCAGACCGCCGCGGCCGGCCAGTGATCGCCCCAGGTCCAGGGGGCGGCGCCGGCGGCGGGGGCCAGCTCCACCGCCTGACCCAGCACCGGTGCCAGGGGGATCGTGAGGCCAAGGTCGGCCAGCAGGGGCGCGGTGCCGGCGCCAGCGCAGATCACCAGCCAGGCCGTGCTGAGGCTGGTCCCATCGGCCAGCTCGAGCTGCCACTGGTGGTCGGCCAGGCGCCGCAGCTGGCGCACCGTTGTGGTTCGTGCCATCACCCCCAACCGCGCGCCGTCCTGGTGCAGGGCTTCGAGCAGTGGCAGGGGATCGATCT
>VGQR01000659.1 GCA_016882345.1 Cyanobacteria bacterium K_DeepCast_35m_m2_023 | reverse complement strand
CTTCGGCCGACGCCGGTGGCACGGCTGCTGCTGCCGCTGCCAATCCCACAGCGAGGCCGGTGATCAGAGCGGTCCAACCCGAACGATGCGCAGCAACAGGCATGGGCAACACCCAGTCAGCTGCACCACCTTGAAGAAACCGGGGCGAACTGTCAGCGGTTTGGTCACACAATGCAGTCTGGTTCGAAGCGCATGCTCAGGTCGAGCCAGGGGCTGCGGGTGACCGGCGCACTGGTCGAGATCAGGTCGATGCCTGTGGCGGCATAGGCCGGCAACCGGTCGGGCTGCACGCCCGAGGCCTCGAGCACCACCGCTGCGGCCGTCAGCGCGCGCAGCCGCGGCACCAGAGCCTTCAGCTCGTCAGGGGTGAATTCATCGAGCAGCACGCCATCGGCGCCGGCGCGCACCGCCGCTTCGGCCTCGGCGGCGGTTTCGGCTTCGACGATCACCCGCGCCGGCCAGGGGGCAGCGGCCCGCACGGCCGCCACCGCCGGCCCCACCCCACCGCTCCAGGCCAGATGGTTCTCCTTGAGCATGGCGGCATCGTCGAGGCCCAGGCGGTGGTTAACGCCACCGCCGCAGCGCACGGCATATTTCTCGAGCAGGCGCAGTCCGGGGGTGGTCTTGCGGGTGTCGGCCAGGCGCACCCCGGTCCCGGCAAGCTGGCTGACCAAGGCGGCGGTGGCGGTGGCGATGCCCGACAGGCGCATGGCCAGGTTGAGGGCGGTGCGCTCGCCGGCCACCAGGGCGGCGGCGCGGCCCTGCAGCTCGAGCAGGCGCTGACCGGCAGCGATGGGCTCGCCATCAGCCACCAGCAGACGGACCTGCACCGCCGGATCGAGCACGGCAAACAGCGGCTCGACCAGCACCCCGCCGCAGAACAGCCCAGGCGCCTTGGCACGCCAATGGGCCCGCGCTGGGGCGGCCGACAGGGCCGGCGCGGTCAGGTCACCGCGGCCGATGTCTTCGTGCAACCAGGTCCGCAGCTGGAGCGCCAGATCGGGGCTGAGCGGCAGGGACGGGCTCACAGCCAGTAGCCCATCGGCAGCGTGCCCTGGCTGGCGTCCCGATCGTCGGGCCAGGCCCCAAAACGATTCAGGGCCCCACTGAGCAGCTCCAGCAGGCTGCGCTGTTGCTTGAGCTCTTCACGAGCCGCCCATTCGGCCTCCTGGATCTCGCTTTCAGGCAGCGCCAGGGCCTCGACCAGACGGCGGTACGCCTGTTTTTCGGCCCGGTTGATCACGGCCTCATCGCCGGGGTTGCGCACGATGCTGACCATCTGCAAGGCCAGTTTGACGGCCAACTGCCGCTCGTCGGCACCGTCGAGCGCCGCCACCAACGCCTCGACATCGGCGTTCTGAAGCTGCTCGAGCGCCAGGGCCCGCACAGTCTCCTCGGCAACAGCCTCAGAGCCCTGCGCCAGCAGGCGGCTCACCAGGGTTTCGAGCAACTCGCGCTCCTTGAGCACAAAATCCCCGTCCGACCAGGCCACCCAGCAGACGATGCGCAGCAGCGCCCGCTGCGAAGCAGAGAGCGTGTCAAGGGGATTGGGCCCAGCGGGGGGCATCGGGTCACTCATGGGCGATCGGCGCAGACCTC
>VGQR01000658.1 GCA_016882345.1 Cyanobacteria bacterium K_DeepCast_35m_m2_023 | reverse complement strand
GGCTCGAAGTCGCTCCATCTGCATCTGACGCGGCCGCAGGGCTGGGATTCGACGCCGGAGCAGGACCGGTGGATCGATATGGCGCTCTGCGTCCTGTTCGACGGCGACACGACGGCGCAGCTGTTGAATCAAGCGTGCCGGCTGCCTGGGTTCAAGCGTGCCGGGAAGCACGATCAGCGTCTGCTCTGGGCGAGGCCAGAAACCTACGCCTCCTACGGCGAGCTGCTGGAGGTGCTGGAGCGGTTGCTGGCCCAGCGGGGGGTGCAGGATCTTGCGGCCGCCTATGGCGAGCTCGATGCAAAGCAAGGCGGAGCGAAGCAACAGCGTCAGATTCAGGCCCGTAGAAGCAGTGACCTCGGCCGCGAGTGGGATGAGTGGGAGGCAGAAGGCGGCTGGACCGATGGTGAACGCAGGGTGGCGGCGGCCTTCGGTGCGCTCTCCGCTACGCAGCTGATCGGGCTCATGCCGAAGCGTGTTGCTGCTCTTGTGAACAACGGCAGCGAGGCCGGCTGCCGTTGGCGCGATGGCACCTACCTCACGCTTGAGCTGAGGAGTGTGGTCGATCGGCTAACCAACCTGGGGGTGCCGGGCATTGAGCAGACGGCCCAAGAGGTGCTTGAGCGCTTTGTCGCGGCATCCGGTGGGGATGTCGATGAGGCACGTCTTTTGGATCAGTACGACCGTGCCGAGGGCGCCGTGCCGGGCCGACCCGTGGCATCGTTCCTGAGCTCGCTGCACTACGAGACCAAAGGCTTGCTGGGGAAGCGAAAGCCCAAGGTTCTGGCGCCGCAGGAGAGCACCCCGCTGGGTCAGCTGCTGGAAGCGATTGGGCCCGGCCAGTGGACGGAGAACGATCAGGGGCAGCCGGTGCGGCCTCCGAAGATCGCCGTCGGCCAGTTCGCCGAAATGGTCGAAGCTTTGGGGCCGGCGTTGCGGTGGAATGACCTCACCCAGCAGGTGGAATATAACGGCGAGATGTTGCGGCCGGAAGAAGTCGAGCACCTCTATGTCGACCTGAACAAACAGGATCGTTTCGTGTCGCAGAAAACAGCGATTGACGTTTTGGTGAGCCGTAGCCGGGTTCATCGCTACGACCCGGTTGAGGGATACCTGGAGTATCTGGAAACTGCTGCGGATGTTGAGCCTGTGGACATCAGCTGCATTGCCACCACGTACCTCGGCACAGAGGACCCGCTCTACGACCGGATGATGCAGGTGATGGTGCTGGGCGCTGTGTCCCGGCGATTCGAGCCGGGCTGCAAGTTCGACTATGTCGTGGTGCTCAAGGGTGCGCAGGGCATTCGAAAGTCGACCTTCTGGCAAGCGCTGGCATTACCTGATTGGTACACGACGTCGGTCCCGGATGACGACAAAGATCTGTTGCTCACACTGCACTCGACCTGGATCTTTGAGCTGGCAGAGCTGGAGAGCGTTACAGGAAAGCGCAGCGCTGGGAAGCTGAAGAACTTCATCAGCACATCTACGGATGTCTTTCGTGTGCCCTATGGCAAGGCGAATGAGCGGCGCCCAAGACGCAGCATCTTTGTCAGCACCGTGAACGGGGATGCGTTTCTGCGGGATGAAACCGGCGAGCGTCGCTACTACGTGATCGAGTG
>VGQR01000657.1 GCA_016882345.1 Cyanobacteria bacterium K_DeepCast_35m_m2_023 | reverse complement strand
AAGCCCGCGGTCGCGTCGCAGAGGCCGCTGTCATGGCCATCCGCCTGCTCAACCGCCGCTGCGGCCCCTTGGGCGAGGCGGCAACCGCCCGCATCCAGGCCCTGCCACTGCCGCAGCTCGAGGCTTTAGCCGATGCGCTGCTCGATTTCAGCGGCCCTGACGACCTGGCCGCCTGGCTCGCTGACCACACCGGCTGAGCCCAGCGTCTCTCAGGGCTGCATGCCGTGAGGGGTCTGGTGATCTCGGGTGTTGCTGGCAGCAGCGGCTCAGGCCACCTCGGCAGGCGCCAAATCCTTGGGGTCACGAGAGGAGATCTCCCTGTACCTCCCCGAAGACTTCGCCTGGGGGATAGCCAAAACCCTGCAGCTGGCGGCAACACCGACTTCTGCATCGGCCCCCTTGCCCACCCCGTGCGCTGATGGGCACCGGTGGGGAGAGCCTGATCTGGAGCATGCCGCGGAGCTGATGCAGCAGGTGGCGGCTGGCGATGGCGGCCGATCCTGAGGCGAGCCCAACCCTCTCGCTTTAGTACCGTTTTAGGTGCTAGGCTTGATTGTCTGGTGACGGTTGCGTCGTGAATCAGCAGAACGCGCTCACCTCAGCTGAGCTCAAGCGCCGTGGGATCGCAGCGATTGAACAGGCCCTGCAGCATGGCCCGGTTCATTTGTTGAAGCGCAACCGATCGGCTGCTGTTGTTCTGAGTGAACAGCACTACCGGCAGCTTCAGTTGCAGGCATCACGGGCTCCTTTGAGCGAAGCATCGGCACTGGAGTGGCTGCTGGCCCTGCCGCCATCCGCAAACCCGCGCAGCAAGGCTGAGATTGATGCGGAGCTAACGGCTGAGCGCAACTGGTGATTGCCTTCCTCGATGCCAGCGCATTGATCTACCTGATGGATGGCGAGGCCCCGTGGGTCGAAGCCACTCAGGCCACCCTGCAGCAGCTTGCCGTCAGTGCCCCTGGTCTTGTACTTGCTGTAAGCCGCCTCAGTTTTTTGGAGTGTCGTGTAGCGCCGTTGCGCCGGGGTGATCAAACCTGCATCGATCGTTTTGAGGCGTTGTTTGCCAAGCCAGATCTGCTGGTTGTCGAACTGAACGCCGCAGTCATTGAACTGGCGACACAGTTGCGCGCCAACCATGGGCTGCGCACTCCAGATGCCTTGCAGGCTGCTTGTTGCCTGCAACTGGGCTCTGATGCCGTGATGATCACCGGTGATGCCGGCTTTCAGCGCGTACAGGCCCTGCAGGTGCACCTGGTTGCTTGCGCCTGAAGGTGTCCGCCGCAGGCGGCTGAAAGAAGCCGTGGAAACACGGAAGCCGCGCGGGCGAGACCTGGCGCACCGTCGACGTCTTGAGGCGGGGTGGAACACCTGGCTTTGGTGGTCGTCGAGCCGCACCGGCGTCTCAACCTCGGCCCGGCCCAGTTCCGCACCAGCTGCAGGCATTCCTCGATTGGGATTCCCGGTGCCCGCCTGGGACGCGGGCTCACCGCTGGCACTCACCCACCGCAGGCGCTTGAGACCCCGCGTAAACACGGACGTCTGGAGCTTCCCGTCTACGACATCGAGCTGCGCTTGAATCCAGGCCAATGGGGTCCTCTAGCTCAGATCAGGGCTCAGCC
>VGQR01000656.1 GCA_016882345.1 Cyanobacteria bacterium K_DeepCast_35m_m2_023 | reverse complement strand
TCCCAGAAGCCTCTTTGCCCCACGGCCTGAACTAATCGGATGTTGTGATTAGAGCTGGACTAGTCGTTAATTCAAGCCATCTCGGACTTTTCGAGGTGCCCTTAAAATCGGCTCCTGATGGAGTTTGAGTTCGATCCACGAAAAAGCGACCCCAACAGGGTCAAGCACGGCATCGACTTTGTCCAGGCCTAGGAGCTTTGGGACGATCCGGCTCTGCTTGACATCCCTGCCCGCACAGCAGACGAGCCCCGATTTGTCGTGATCGCTCGACGTGCTGGCAAGCACTGGTCTGCTGTGATCACCTATCGCTCCAGAGCTATTCGTTTCATTTCCGTTCGCCGTTCCCGCCTCGAAGAGGTCCAGCTCTATGAACAGCTCTGATTTCGATCGGCGCTTTGACCAGGGTGACTAAGTGGTGGCTGAGCTCGACCTCGACGCTGCCCGGCGCAGCCGTCTGCAGCAAAAGCGCGTCAACGTGGACTTTCCGCTTTGGATGGTGGAGGAGCTCGATCGTGAAGCCAGTCGCCTTGGCGTGACCCTCCAGTCGATCATCAAGGTGTGGCTTGCTGAGCGATTGGCGTCCACGGCATCGACCGTTTAGCTGCCGCTGTCGGGCGGCGGCGGGATCGCCACGGCTGGGCCGTCGAGGGTGTTGCTGCACAGCTGCAGCACAATCTGCTGGGCGACGCTGCTCGCAGCCGGTGAGCTCCAGCGCTCCCAGTCGCCGTCGATGCGCCAGGTGTTGCGCAGGCTGCTGCACTGCACGGCGATGGCGGTGGCACCCGAGCGGCGGGCTCCCACATCGCCCAGCGCCGGTTGCACCAGGGTGATGCGCACGCCGCCGGGGTGCAGCTGCCAGCCGCTCCAGTCGACCAGCGTGTTGCCAAAGCGGCGCCAGCTCAGTTGACCGCTGCGCTCGCGCAGGGTCAGGGCGGCGCGGTCGCGGCGTTCGCCGGGGCTCAGCAACAGGGCGGCCTGGGCATCGGGGTTGGCGCTCGGATCGGGATCCGGCGCCAGGGCAGGTTGGGCCGCTGTGCCAGGCAGGCGGAGCCATTGCCCGACCTGCAGCGCTTCGGGGCGAACGCCTGGGTTGGCCTGTTGCAAGGCGGCCACCGTGGTGCGATGGCGCTGGGCGATGGCATCAAGGGTGTCGCCTGCTGCAATGCGCACGCTCTGCGGCGGAGCCTGCAGCTGAGCGAGCAGGGGCCCAGGCAGCTGCAGGCTTCCCAGAGTGATGACTGCTGCCAACGCCGTTCCTAGCCTGCGACTGTGCGTCGTCACCGCGGTGCCCAAGGCCGTTGGAGGGGATGGGACCAAAAGTTAAGTCCCTGCTGCTGGCGGTGCTGCTGATCCTGGTGGTCGGCCGGGCCGCATTGGAGAGCCTGCAACCCGCTGGTCCTGGACCCGGCGATCCGGCCCGCTGGCTTCATGGTCCTCAGGAGCGCCGTGAACTGCGCCTGCGGGGGGTTCTCATGGACGATCCCCGTCCCAGCCCACCAACCGAGGCATGTCGAGCGTTGTTGCAGCTCGAGCGCGGCAGCGGGACCGGACGGGTTGAACTGCGTTTTGCTCCCTGTCCAACGCTGCAGCGGGGCTGGCGGATCGCGGTCACAGGCCTGCTGAG
>VGQR01000655.1 GCA_016882345.1 Cyanobacteria bacterium K_DeepCast_35m_m2_023 | reverse complement strand
GCGAGCCTCACCGCTGGGTTGGAGCAGCAGCCAGGTGGTGAGCAGGTCGGGACCCTGAAGGCTGCCGAGTAAGGCTGCCCGCAGGGTTTTCATCAGCACACCCTTCTTCACGCCGGCGGCCGCCACGGCTTCCCCCAACAAGGCTTGGGCCGCATCAACCGTGAGTGCTCCCTCGGGCAGCCGTTCCAGCAGGGCTTGCAGGGCAGGCCGGGCTCCCTCGCTTGCCAACTGCTTCTGCGCGTCGGCGTTGAGTTCGGGGAGCTCAAAGAAGGGACGCGCCTGCTCGATGCCGTCCTGCAGGGTGACCAGCGAGGGACCGATCAGAGCCGATAGCTCCTGAAGCCAATTGGGCGAGGCTCCTTCCACTGCCCAGCCTTGGGAGCTCCAGAGGGGCAGCAGCTGGGACAGCAACTGCTCTGGCCCCTGCTCGTGCAGCACCTGGCTGTTGAGCCAGTTGAGCTTGTCCCAGTCGAAGCGGGCACCGGCTTTGTTCACCCGATCGAAATCGAACGCCGCGGCGGCCTGCTCGAGGGTGAAGCGCTCCCCCATCCCTTCCGGCGGCGACCAGCCCAGCAGCGTCATGTAGTTGGCCAGCGCTTCGGCCGTGTAGCCCTGGGAGCGGAAGTCGCTCACCGAGGTGACGCCATCGCGCTTGGAGAGCTTCTTCCCTTCCTTGTTGAGGATCAGCGGTGTGTGGGCAAACACCGGTGCCGCCGCGCCGAGTGCTTCGTAAAGCAGCAGCTGCTTTGCAGTGTTGGCGATGTGGTCTTCGCCGCGGATCACGTGGGTGATCGCCATGGCGGCGTCGTCCACCACCACCACGAGGTTGTAGAGAGGATCGCCGATCTGATCGGCGGGCGCCCGGCGGGCGATCACCATGTCGCCGCCCAGGTCGGCGCCAGCCCAGCGCATCTCACCGCGCACCAGGTCGGTCCAGGTGATCACCGCCTCATCGTCGATGCGGAAGCGGATCGTGGCTTCGCGCCCTTCAGCGATGTAGGCCTGTTCCTGCTCGGGGCTGAGGTTGCGGTGGCGGTTGTCGTAGCGGGGGGCGCGGTTTTCGGCGGCCTGCCGCTCGCGCATCTCGGTGAGCTCGGCCTCGCTGGCGTAGCAGCGGTAGGCCTTGCCGCTGTCCAACAGCTGCTGGATGGCGGCACGGTGTTCAGCGATGCGCTCGCTCTGCACAACGGGTTCGCCGTCCCAGTTGAGCCCCAGCCATTGCAGGCCTTCAAGGATGTTGGCGGTGTATTCGGGTTTGCTGCGCTCTTTGTCGGTGTCCTCGATGCGCAGCAAAAACTCACCGCCCTGGCGCCGTGCAAACAGCCAGTTGAACACTGCCGTGCGAGCCGTGCCGATGTGAAGGGTGCCGGTGGGGCTGGGGGCGAGACGCACACGTACCGCCGCTCCAGTTGTCACCACTGGTCTTGTCCTCTGATGAGATGGAACGGGACTGACGGGGCTCGAACCCGCAACTTCCGCCGTGACAGGGCGGTGCTCTAACCGATTGAACTACAGTCCCTTGAGTGCTCGGAGAGCTCTCCCAGACAGGGCTTTTGGCCTGGTCTGTGCCGCGTCGGCGACCTCAAAAGTATCCGTTGTCGACCTGCCCTCCGTCAACTGGGTGAG
>VGQR01000654.1 GCA_016882345.1 Cyanobacteria bacterium K_DeepCast_35m_m2_023 | reverse complement strand
TAGACCTAGAAGAAGATCAAGTTCGTTAAGAGAAGAATTCATAAGCAAACAAAACAAAGTTTCCGTTGGATCGTAGGCTTTGTTATGTAGGCGAGAGATTTTTTTGCTTCTTCAGGTGTGGTTGAAATAATAGTATTATACCACATTCCGCTTTCGGTGAATTGATAAGCATAGAAGTAATAGGTTTGTAATGGCGGATTTATAACAGTTGTTTTGATGGCGTTGTCTTTGTTGTTTTTCATATTATTGATTGTTTCTGATGGAGTGATAGATGTTTGCAAAACGCTGTGCTCTGTCTTGAATGTGGGTTGGGAGTTTACTAAATGTGTAACCGTGACGGGCATATCCTTCAAGTCCGAGATTCCATGCTGCATAGATGTCTCTAGGATTTGGTTCTTTGATATGCTGGGCAATGCAGAGTTTAAACTCAAGCCAGCATAGATGCGCCTTAGCACAGCGCCGCGCTTCGGAAGGAATATGTCTTTGATCTTTTTCAGAAGGGAAGTGTTGCTTCCAGACGCTGCGTTTGATTTGATATCGGGAGATTTCACCGTGATGTCCTTTAGCTTTATCATTATTGTTGCTTTCGATTTGACTTAGGGCTTTTAGTTTAATATCGAAGTCTTGATGGAGAGCGATCAAAGATGTTTCTGTAGCAAGAATTGTGAGAGCTAACATGAGAGGTTTCATATTCTACGAGGGCCAGAAGTATGGTAAGTTGTCTGGGATATTTGGAAAGATAGGGCCATAGTAATCGGCCTTCTTCCTAACGAGATTACTTTGGTGCGTCTTATGTAGATAAGAGCCAAGCCACTTGGGTGTTGTTATGGTTGGATATGTTAGGATCTCTCGCTCGAAATGAGGCAAGAGATTATCTTCATAGCCCCGGCGCCGCGCTTCTTGGCAGATTTTAATTGAGTACAAGCAGAGCCAAGCTTGATAAGGCTTGACCATCCGAACGGCAGGATGACTTTGCCAGCCTTGTGATTTACCTTGAAGAGTATTGAGGATTTGATAACTTTCGACGCGCTGCTTCATTAGGCGCTGTGTGTCGAGAATTTTTGCAGTCTGATCTATGTCAGGATATGGAAGGAAGATTTGCATTGTTGAATTCTTCTTTACTCTAGACCTTTTATCATCTCCTCGCTCATCTTCATTACGATCAGCACATTGGCGCTGGCTTCGACGATGATCGTGTTGTCTTGCAGGGCGAGCTGCCGTGCATACTTCTCAGCCGTGGGCGTGTAGTTATCCCAGCTTGCTTGTGTTCCGATCTCGCCATTGTTGATGAAGTCGAGAAGCTCAGCGCGGAAGATGGCTTCGTTGAATGAAGATTCGCCATCTTCATTCGGCACGTCGCCGATAATTGCAGTCATGGCGTCGAGGATATTCTCCACAGGCTCGACGACTTCAACGATTAGGTTGACTTTGCGCACGGAGATCTGCACCTTTTCAGTGAGTTCTCTTAGGATGTCGAGTTCCTCTGCGCCAAGATGATCGCTCAGTATGTCATAACCTTTGTCTACGATAAAGGCTTTGCCTTGGACGAGTCTTGCTCTTAACGTCTGGGTCTGTTGGCGTAAAGTGAGGCTATTGATTGAAGCTTTCTTGCTGGGAATCTTAGATA
>VGQR01000653.1 GCA_016882345.1 Cyanobacteria bacterium K_DeepCast_35m_m2_023 | reverse complement strand
CTTGTCCATCGACTGGCCGCCCGCCGCACGCGCCGGCAGGCCCGCCGTCTGCACATCAGGATCGCCCGCAAGATCGCCCTTGGATGTCACCGCCAGCGCGACAGATACAACCCCTGCGAATGAAAGTTTCTTTCTCTCGCGCAACGCATTGTCATCTGCGCCCACGAGCAGATTGCCGTCCTGCAGCAGACGGCCATGGGGAATTTGATCGATGATGGCTGGCGCGCCCGGCGCCAGCACAACCAGATCGCCGTTGACGGGCGTCAGCACATGCTCAACGCCTTGCGCGCGCGCGAATTTTGCGTGTTCGGCCAGATGCAGCGCTTCGCCATGAGCGGGAATGGCAATCGCGGGGCGCAGCCAGGAATAAAGCTGTTCGACCTCGCTGCGGCGCGGATGGCCCGAGACATGCACGAGATGGGTGCGATCTGTAATCACTTCAACGCCCTGCCGCACAAGGCCATTGATGATGGCGTTGATCGCGCGTTCATTGCCAGGAATGGGGCGGGAGGAAAAAATCACCTGATCGCCAGCAGCAAGGCGGATGGCGGGATGATTGTCTTCGGCAATGCGCGCAAGTGCAGCGCGCCCTTCACCCTGGCTGCCTGTTGCGAGCACAACAACCTTGTTGCGCGGCAAATCGGAATAGGCGTCCATGGAATAGAATTCATCAATCCCATCCAGCATGCCCAGCTCGCGCGCGACTGTGCTGACGCGATCCATCGCACGGCCGGCGATGATGACCTTGCGGCCAGCCTTTTGCGCAGCTTCCGCGACAAGGCGCAAACGCGCGGCATTGGACGCAAACGTCGTCACCAGCACCCGACCCTGCGCCTGCGCAATCAATTGGGCGAGCGACCGGCCGACTTCGGTTTCGGACGGGCTCACGCCATCGCGCATGATATTGGTTGAATCGCTGATCAGCGCGAGCACGCCCTCTTCGCCAATCGCGCGAAGCCGCGCCTCATCTGTGCGCCAGCCAATACCCGGTTCTGGATCAAGCTTCCAGTCGCCTGAATGCAGCACAAGGCCCAGCGGCGTGCGGATCGCCAGAGATGCGCTCTCAGGAATGGAATGAGCTGCGCGCACATATTCAACGCTGAACGGCGCAAGCTCGATCTTCTGTCCGGCCGTGACAACATGCAGGGGCACTTGCGGCGCATCCGCTTCCGACAAGCGCCGCACACCCAGCAAGTCCGCTGCAAAACGCGTGGCGTAAACCGGCGCGCCCAGCCTGCTCCACAGAAATGGAATCGCCCCGATATGATCTTCATGGGCATGGGTGATGAAAATGCCGAGCAAATCCTGCCGACGCTGCCCGATAAAAGATATGTCAGCCATCACGAGTTCGATGCCTGGCAACTCCGGTCCGCCGAAGGAAATACCGCAGTCGACCATGATCCATTTACGCCGGCGCGCCGGACCAAAGCCGTAGAGCGCAAGGTTCATTCCGATTTCGCCGAGTCCGCCAAGCGCTGCAAATACGAGTTCGTCTCCGGTTTGACTCATCATCCCTCCGCAGTCCGCGCGGGCGGCGCGGTGAGGCCACCCTGCAGAGCGATATCGGCCGCATCGACAATACGGCGGCCTGCGTCTGTATCCAGCAACAGTCGGCCCTGCTCATCAAGTCC
>VGQR01000652.1 GCA_016882345.1 Cyanobacteria bacterium K_DeepCast_35m_m2_023 | reverse complement strand
TGTCGCCAGCCATATGAAGGTTAACCCAATTTGCGCGGCTTGAAATAAAATGTCGCAAGCAGAAATCCCAATTACCGAGTCGCCCGAGGTTTGTGTTGTGGCGCAAGACCTGAATTCCTCGTTCGGTAAGCACTTCCGGAGTTCCGTCCGTTGAAGCGTTGTCAGCAGCAATTAGCCGGACCTTTGGAGGTATTTCGAAACGCTTTGCCCAATCTACAACATTGTATGTTGGTATGTAAATCGTTAGGTCATTGTTTGGTTCGGGAAGCATGTTGGGTTTTGCAGCGTAAATTAATGTGTGTTGCTCTAGTGTGGTGGGTGAGGGGTGACGTGAATATATTGCGCACTCAAAAGCCCAAAGAAAATGCGAATCTGTCTGAATTAATTTTTGGGATTCCTGAAGCCGGCGAATCTTAAACAACAATGGATTTGTGTCGAAGCTGAAACGGACTGCGAAAAAGCGGAATTTTTCAGGAGGCGTCTAACTTTGACCAATTCCAGTTGGGTCTAATCAAATTTTCATGAGCTTTCCCAGTCAAAAATTTTAATCCAAGTCCACTGGAATTCTCTACCTGTGCCGTTACCGAAGCTTCATCGCCAACTATTTTTTTAACGTTGTGAATTCCAATGTCGGGTACGAATCTGAAAACCCCTTTGGAGAGGGTGTTTCTAGGAATCTCGACTGCGAAATGGTGTATTCCAATGGGGAGTTTAGTTGGCATTTTTTGTTGCAAGTCGTCATACTGTGCGGATGTGGCGATCGCGGTGCCGTGAATTGATTCGATAAAAATCGCGACAACGCAGTTTTCTATCGGTTTATACACTTCTAATTTAAAAGTGACAACAATTGGTTCGTGTGTCTCGAGGCCTTTTAGAGGATTTGGTCCGCTGACAATAAGTTCGAGTAGTTTAATTGATTCGTCGCCATGGCATCCCTTCCATCTCCTTTCGTTTGTATCGGTGTTTGTGGATGCGAGATAATTGGAAACCGCTTCAGGTGCCGTTTGGAGTTTGTTGCATCTTCCATTCATCAAGATGAGGCCTTTTGAACATAGAGAACTCACCGCACTCATGTTGTGACTCACGAATATAACAGTTCTGCCGCCATTGGCTACATCCTGCATTTTTCCAATGCATTTTCTCTGAAATTCTGCATCTCCGACGGCTAATACTTCGTCCACGATAAGTATTTCAGGCTCCAAATGCGCTGCCACTGCAAACGCCAAACGAACATACATCCCGGAACTATAGCGTTTAACTGGTGTGTCGATATATCTTGCACATCCCGAAAAGTCTATGATTTCGTCGAACATTGAAGCTATTTCTGCCCGACGCATTCCGAGGATAGCCCCGTTGAGAAAAATGTTCTCTCGACCAGTGAGTTCTGGGTGGAATCCGGTTCCTACTTCGAGAAGAGAGGCGATACGCCCCTTGACCTTTATTCGGCCGGACGACTGCGTTGTGACACGGGAGAGAATCTTCAGGAGGGTGCTCTTTCCCGCTCCGTTGCGGCCGATGATGCCGAGGACTTCGCCTCGTTTGACTTCGAAGCTGATGTCTTTGAGCGCGTAGACCCAGTCCTCTGCGGGGCCTTGTCTTGTGGTGGGGGCTTTGGCTGCCTGGGTCCGATC
>VGQR01000651.1 GCA_016882345.1 Cyanobacteria bacterium K_DeepCast_35m_m2_023 | reverse complement strand
GGTCGGCAGCGGAGGCAACCTCGGCGCTATGGGTGACGAGGACGACGGTGGTTTTCTCGCGGCGGGCGAGCGAGGTGAGGAGATCGACCACAGCGGCGCTGGAGGCGGAGTCGAGATTGCCGGTGGGTTCGTCGGCGAGGAGAACGGAGGGGCGATGGATGAGGGCGCGGGCAAGGGCAGCGCGTTGCATCTGGCCGCCGGAGAGTTGGTGGGGCCGGTGAAGGCGGCGATCGGACAGGCCGACGGATTCAAGAAGGTCCCGGGCCCTGTTTTTGCCTAGAGAGTCCGCTCGTCCGGAGAGCAGGAGAGGAAGAAGAACGTTTTCCTCCACGGTCAGGGTGGGCAGGAGGTGGAAGAACTGAAAAACGAAGCCGATCTTGAGCTGGCGCAGGCCGGTGAGGGCATCGTCGTTCATGGAGTGGAGCGGGAGGCCGTCGACGTACACTTGGCCGGAACTCGAAGCGTCGAGGGCACCGAGGATGTGGAGGAGGGTGCTTTTGCCACAGCCGCTGGGTCCGGTGATGGCGACGATTTCCCCGGGGAGAATTTTCAGGCTAACGCCCCGGAGGGCATCCACCTTGGCATCGCCGGCCTGGTAGGTTTTATGGAGATCGCGGGTTTCGAGCATAAAAAAGCAGGTCTACGTGATATGTGAACAAGTTATGGAAAAAGGCATAAACCAAGACCCTAAGCTAAATCGATATTCCTGACCATCAGGGGTTTCAAGGAACCCAAGTGATATGTGAACAAGTTGGGGGGAAACCCTTTGGATTAGGAAGAGGATGAAGGCAGCCACTTCTATCAGAAGTGGCCTACCGGCGGGGAACTAAAACGCCCAGCTGACGGAGAGGGTGGGGCCGATGGAGTCGAGGCCGACGTTGGGATTCTGGGGTTCCGAGAGGCCGCCGTTGGAGATGTGCTGGTAGAGGACCCCGAGGTTCACGGAGAGGCGATCCATGACCGGGATGCGGACACCGGCGCCGACAGTGAAGCTAAAGCAGAAGTCCTGTCCTTGGGAGTCGGTCGCCCCGGTGGCGTCCGTGAACATGAAGCCGACGCGGGATTCGAGATAAGGGATGACCGGCCAACCTTCCTGGATGAAGTTGTAGCGGGGGCCGAAGAGACCGCCGGTAAACCAGGGGTTCGGCCCATGAATAACCGGGGCATACATGCCGCTGAAGAGGAACTCGGTGTTGCCCCGGGTCCAGCCGTCGTTGCCGATCTCGTCCAACTGCCATCCCACGGTGATCAGTTGGGGGAGGTAGCGGTAATCGTTGGAGTTGCCGATGGAGAATAGACCGGCGGTTTCGGCCGAAAGGGTGACCACATCCTCGCCAAACATGGGGGAACCGGGGTTCTGGTCCTTTTCCTGCGACCAACAAGTTGTGAAGAAGGACCAAGAAGTAGCCACAAAAAGGGCCTGCCAAAGGGACGTTTTGGCTTTCTTTCTTAATCTTAAGTCACTGTTATACATGGATATCAGAATAGTATCTCAAAAGAGATGGCCTTATCTAGGCTGCATTTTTTTATTTGGGAATAACTTTTTATCTATATATCCTTAAAAAGATGAAGTCGATCTGGGTCACAGGAGGGGCTGGATTTATCGGTTCCAACCTGGTTTTGCGCCTGCAAGA
>VGQR01000650.1 GCA_016882345.1 Cyanobacteria bacterium K_DeepCast_35m_m2_023 | reverse complement strand
GTGCCGCTACCTGCTACACCTCGTCATCACGCCGATGCTGCTGCCCCTGGCCGTCCTGATCGGACAAAGGGCCGGTGTGGGCATCGGCCCGGGGACCGTCGCCACCAGCTGGCTGCTGACCGGGCTGTGGATCGCAGCAGGCCTGTGGGTGTCGTTCCGCCACCTTGCGCTGAGGATGGTTGCGGAAGGTCAGGTGACGTTCCAGAAAAACAACAGCCGCCACGGTCAGCCTTGGATCGTTCTGCCCTATGGGCTGCTGGTCGTGGTCATCCTGCTGATCGGCGCAATGAGCCCCTCCGGACCTGTTCGGGTTGCCCTGGTGGGCGGCAGCATGGCCATGCTGGTGAGCGAGGCCCTGGCCGAGCGCTGGGGACGGTCAATCTCCAACCTGGGCGAAATGGTGCTGCTGGTCTGCCTGGCCAAGGCCGTCGCCCAACTGCAAATTTGAAGCCAGGCTTTGACTCAGCCATTGCGCCGACAGCTGGAGAGCGACAGGGGCTCAGACCCGAATGGCCCGCACCTGAGGGGAATTCCTGCGGAGGTCACAGGCCTGCTGGCAACGCAAGAGCGTGAATCACAAACGCAAGTTGCCGCCACAGAGCACGATCGAACAGTCTCAGGGGCGCCAGCTCAGCACGGTCAGGGCAACAGAGCAGCCAAGGCGATGACGCCGACAAAGAGTCCCAGAAAAACGAAGCCTAATTTGGTCATTTTGGCTTCGTGTTGCTCAATGGCCGTATCAAAAGCCTCATCGAGCTCATCACGAAGAGCGTCAAAGGCCTTGTCTTGATCAGGGTGCTGGAGATTTTCACTCATGGAAGGTAAAACCAGAACTCAGGCGCGATGAAAAAAACAATAGGCACCCACCGCAAGCACAATCATCAAAATAATTGGAATCGCGATAGCGGCCATCCCATTATGGCTTTTGACAACGCGGGACTCATGGGCGACGACAGCATCGCGAATACCCAACAACATCTCTTCTCGCAATCGAGCCAGATCAGCATCCAGAGACTGTTCACTGTACAGATCCTTCAACCGTTCAAAGGTTGACTTGCCAAGCAATAAACTCTTTTCAGGCTTCAGATAAAGTATTTCCATCAACTCGTCGCGGCCAATCTCAACCAATTCACAATTCTCCGATGCCTTGGCGTTGCTGACACGCTTACGCCCATCAATGATCTCAACTTCGCCAAACACGTAACCCGGACCAACCGTGGCATCAACCCCCTCGCCTGTTTCCGGATAAGGGGTCGTCAAATCGACCCGGCCCGATCGGACCAAGAAAATGCTTTCGCTCTCTTGGTCAACGCGATAAACACAGGATCCAGCAGGAATCTTGAAGCGACGCATCGCGCTTGGCAGGAGCTGCGAACTTACTTTCAATCATTGTATGGGATGGTAGTAGGGTAAGGACGCCGAATCGGAAGTATGGGCATCTCCGGTCACAAGCCTTTATTGGCCCCGTTCACATCACTTTTCCGACCAGGTCTGAACCCCATGGTCAAGAAGCCCAATCCATGGCTCGTCGTCGGCCTGGTGGCTGCGGTCGGTTACGCCGGTTGGAGCGCCTTCAAACCCAAACCACCCGCAGCAGCGCCGGTCAACATTGTCAAATCGATTACAGCATTAGGG
>VGQR01000649.1 GCA_016882345.1 Cyanobacteria bacterium K_DeepCast_35m_m2_023 | reverse complement strand
CGTGCATCGAAACGTGGGCTCTTGCAAAGGGCGTCAGCAGAGGCCAAGCAGCTCCGTACCGACGGATTCAATTCCACACCATTCGCAAGCAGCTCAATAAGCCCATCAAACGGCTTCAGGGTTCCTATGCCGTATTTCCCCATCTAACTAGTCACTTTGGCCATTGGGTTGGTGATCAGTTAGGTGCCTTTCTCTGGTTTGCTCGTCAGTTGCAGGCACTGTCTGACCCACCCCGACTGATTGCTATTGCGCCTTCTCCTAGCTGGGCTGAGTTTTTGATCGAGCTTTGCCCGAAGGGCTCCCTTTGGGTGATGACTCCGCAGGAGTTCCTAAACGCGAACTGGGTTTTGCAGCGCGCCATGGTGCTTCCGCGCATGAGTCCTTGGCAGAACCTATCGCTGCTGCGTGATTGCCTGTACCCGTCGTTGCGTCGTTCCGAGACGCCCCTCGCCGGCTCTTCCGTTGCTTGCCGCATCTTTCTCTGTTCCCAACGTCAGGAGCGAATCGTGAATCTCGACGCTGTTGAAGACCTCTTTCGAGACCATGGCTATTCCGTCTTGAATCCAATCTCCCATTCACCGCAACAGCTTCTGCATTGGATTCGACAGGCATCCAGTCTCTGGTGTGAGCAAGGATCGATGGTGATGAATGCCTTGCTTTCGCGTGATCGTCCTTACCGTCTTCTGGAGCTGAGCCCGTACAACTCCCGTCGCTATCCCAGTGAATTGCAGATGTTGGGTGGTGGTATCTACAACAGTTTTCATCTCGGCTTGATCAAGCCTTTTTATTGTCAGCCGGGTGTGGATTCGGCGCGCTTGGACCGCCAACTGCACCCTTATCAACGGCAGCTCGTTGTTGACCTGGATGCCTTACAACAGGAACTGGCGAGTGAAGGTAGGAGTGCTGAATG
Organism: Cyanobacteria bacterium K_DeepCast_35m_m2_023; assembly: GCA_016882345.1. The sequence continues at coordinate 726 of VGQR01000649.1, read as the reverse complement.
AATTCGAGATTGATCCCTTTACTGCTCGTGTCCTTGGTGGGTTTACACCTGCCGAAAGCCTTCACACTGCTGTATCTGCTCTACGCGGTCCTGTTTTGGCAGACCCGCAATGCTCCCGCTGTGGCTCCCCGTCGGTTCTGGCCGCTCCTAGTCCTTGCTGTCTTCAGTGTTGGCTACGCCTGGACGTCCCTGCACTACGGATTGTGGTCGCTCCGGGGCCGTGATCTTCTCGATCTGATTTCGATACTCGCGCTGCCCTGTGGGGGTGTCTGGTTGGGGGCGCGTTTGGCGCAATGCTGGACCCCACGTCAGCTCAGTTGGCTTTGGCTGGCCTACGGCCTTGGAGCTTTGGCTTACGTCTGGGTCGTGTTGCTCCTTGGGCGTGATGCCTTCTCCAGTTCAATGCTGGAGATCTGGAGACAGCACAGGGATCTCAGCATTGCTGTGCCCTGGGGCGAGCAAGGGGTGATGAATGTGCGCTCGGTCGAGCAGAACGCCTCATTCGCCGTTGCTTGGTTCTTCCCCGGTCTCTGGTTGTTCCTGCGAAAGGAGCGAGTGCGACTCGCCCTGTTCCTGATAGCAGCGGGGCTGTTCGGCCTACTGGCTGTTTTGGCGTTCCATGGTCGGATTGGGCTCTTGGTGGGTCTGTTTTCGTTGCTGCCCCTGGTCTGGGTGGCTGCTTCGGAGCGTCAGGCAGCTGGACAATCTCTCAAATTCAGTGCCTGG
>VGQR01000648.1 GCA_016882345.1 Cyanobacteria bacterium K_DeepCast_35m_m2_023 | reverse complement strand
TCCGAAGTAGAAGCCCGCTTCAGACGAATGACAGCTAAGTGCACGGCACTGAGCACGTCTTGAGGCACCTGCAGCAGCTTCGCGGGAAGATCCGCCAGAAGCTCCCGGTAACGCTGCAACTGTCGGTTGCGCTTGGCCACGATTTCATCGAGCCGCTGCAGTTGACTCAGACCCAGTGCTGCTTGGATATCCGTCATCCGATAGTTGAAGCCAAGCTGCTGCTGCTCGTACACCCAGGGCCCCGCCGCTGGCTGCTGAAAGCGCCCGGCATCCCGCACGATGCCATGGCTGCGAAGTTCCGCCATCCGCATGGCCAGCACTGGATCGTTGGTGGTGGCCAGTCCTCCTTCGCCTGTGGTGATGATCTTCACCGGGTGAAAGCTGAACACCGTGATGTCGCTGTAGCGGCAGTTGCCCACCGGCTCGCCATGGAACTGGCCTCCGATGGCATGGCTTGCATCTTCAAGCACAGCAAAGCCATAGCGCTCGGCCATCGCAGCGATTGCGGCCAGGTCGCAGCTGCTGCCGGCCAAATGCACGGGCACCACCACTTTCGGCAGGGTGCCGTTGCACTCGGCCTGCTTCAGCTTGGCAGCCAGTGCAGCCACGCTCATCAGCCCGGTGTCAGGGTCGATGTCGACAAAGTCGACTTCCGCGCCGCAGTAGCGGCCGCAATTCGCGGAGGCCACGAAGGTGATCGGGCTGGTCCAGAGGCGATCACCGGGCCCGAGATCAAGGGCCAGACAGGCGATGTGCAGGGCACTGGTGGCACTATTCACCGCCACTCCATGGCGCGCACCCACCTTGCCGGCAACCGCCTGCTCAAAGGCGGGCACGGCTGGGCCTTGGGTGAGGAAGGAGCTGCGCAGCACCTCCACCACCGCAGCAATGTCGGCTTCGCTGACGGTCTGGCGGCCGTACGGAAGGAAGGAAGACGACACTGAACTCAGAAGGGAACAAAATCAGCATCTACATGCTGGCGGATCAACGCACGCAAGTGATCGACTGAGAGAAAGTGTTGATTGGAACCGGAGTTGTAGACAAACCCCTCGGCAACCAGTTGGGCCGGGGTGCTCTGGCAATAAGAGAGAGCACTCGAGCGGCCGCTGGTGGGCAGGATCGCATAGTACTGGCCAAGATCAACTGTACTGAAGGAATCGCTAGCAGTAATCATCTCCTCATGGATCTTCTCTCCAGGCCTGATGCCTGTCACCGGTTTCTCACAGCTTGGCCCGATCGCCTCCGCCACATCGAGGATGCGATAACTGGGGATCTTTGGCACGAAGACTTCAGACCCTCTTGCGTGTTGCAGCGCCCACAGCACCATATCTACGCCCTCCTGCAATGAAATATTGAAGCGGGTCATGCGGGAATCCGTAATCGGCAGCACGCCCTCCCGCGCTCGTTGCAGGAAAAAGGGAATCACCGAACCCCGGGAGCCCATCACATTGCCATAACGCACCACTGAAAAGCGCAGTCCATTATTCATGCCAGCATACTGATTAGCAGCTACAAATAACTTGTCCGAGCATAATTTCGTTGCGCCGTAGAGGTTCACAGGTGCTGCTGCTTTGTCAGTGCTCAGCGCCACCACCCGCTCCACCTGGCTGTCAAGACAGGCCTCGATCAGATTCTGA
>VGQR01000647.1 GCA_016882345.1 Cyanobacteria bacterium K_DeepCast_35m_m2_023 | reverse complement strand
CGTGCTCATCCATGAGAGGGATCGGCTCGAGGACATTGCCGAGGTGCTTGCTCATCTTGCGGCCGTCCTCGTCGAGGATGTGGCCCAGGCACACGACGTTCTTGTACGACGACTGATCGAAGACGAGCGTGCCGACGGCCATGAGCGTGTAGAACCAGCCGCGGGTCTGGTCGATGGCCTCGCAGATGTAGTCGGCCGGGTAGCGGGAGGCGAACTCCGCCTCGCCGCGATGGGGGTAGCCGAATTGCGCGAAGGGCATGGCCCCGGAGTCGTACCAGCAGTCGATGACCTCGGGCACGCGCGTGGCCTCGGCGCCGCAGTCGGGGCAGGCGAAGGTCACCTCGTCGACGTAGGGCCGGTGGGGGTCGAGGTCAGCCAGCTCGCGCCCGCTGCGGCGGCCGAGGTCGGCCAGCGACTCGATGGCGGTGAGATGGCCCTCGGGGCATCGCCAGATGGGCAGCGGCGTGCCCCAGTAGCGGTTGCGCGAGAGAGCCCAGTCGACGTTGTTGTTGAGCCAGTCGCCGTAGCGGCCCCACTGGATCGTCTCGGGGTACCAGTTGGTGCCCTCGTTCTCCCGGAGGAGATCGTCCTTGATGGCGGTCGTCTTGATGTACCACGACGGCTGTGCGTAGTAGATGAGCGGCGTATGGCACCGCCAGCAGTGCGGATAGGAGTGCTCGTAGCCCACATGCTTGGCGAGCAGGCCGCGCGACCTGAGGTCGTCGACGAGCGCGTCGTCGGCCTTCTTGAAGAACATCCCACCCACGAGGGGGAGGTCGGCCTCGAAGGTGCCGTCGGGGCGCACCGGGTTGACGACGGGGAGGCCATAGGCACGGCAGGTGACGAGGTCGTCGGCGCCGAACGCGGGAGCCTGGTGCACCAGGCCCGACCCGTCGTCCGTGGTGACGTAGTCGGCGAGGACGACGAAGTGGGCGTCGGGGATATCGACCATGTCGAAGGGGCGCTGGTACGTCGTGCGCTCCAGGTCGCGCCCGCTCAGGCGCTCGAGGACCTCGTAGCCCTCGCCCAGGGTGGCGTCGGCCAGTGCCTCGGCGACGACCAGGGTCTCGCCATCGCCGGTGCGCGCGACGACGTAGTCGGCATCCGGGTTGACCGCGACCGCGGTGTTGGAGACGAGGGTCCACGGCGTCGTCGTCCACACGAGCAGCGTCGCGTCGGGATGGCGATCCTTGAGGGGGCCACCCGTGACGGGGAAGCGCACGTAGACGGACGGGTCCACGACGGTCTCGTAGCCCTGGGCGAGCTCGTGGTCGGACAGGCCGGTGCCGCAGCGCGGGCAGTAGGGCGTGACGCGGTAGTCCTGGACCAGCAGGCCCTTCTTGTAGATCTCCGCAAGCGACCACCACACGCTCTCGATGTAGTGGGTGTCCATGGTCCAGTAGGCGTCGTCCATGTCGACCCAGAAGCCCATGCGTCGCGTCATCGCGTCGAACTCGTCGACGTGGCGCAGCACCGACTCCCGGCAGCGGGCATTGAACTCCGCGATGCCGAAGTCCTCGATGTCCCTCTTGCCGGAGAATCCGAGCTCCTTCTCCACCGCGAGCTCCACGGGCAGGCCGTGGCAGTCCCAGCCGGCCTTGCGCGGGACGTGGTAGCCCTTCATGGTGCGGTAGCGGGG
>VGQR01000646.1 GCA_016882345.1 Cyanobacteria bacterium K_DeepCast_35m_m2_023 | reverse complement strand
GACTCAGTGGCTGACGACTTCGAGGTTGATTTCGGCGGTGACGTCGTGGTGCAGCTTGACCTGCACCTTGTATGAGCCGGTGCGATGAATTTCGGGCACGCTGATGTCGCGGCGATCCACCTCTTTATTGGTGGCCGCTTCGATGGCCTCGGCCACGTCGGCGTTGGTGACGGTGCCGAACAGGACGTCATCGCCGCCCGTCTGCTTCTTGACGGTGAAGCGACCGATGGTGGCGAGGGCGGTCTTGAAGGCTTCGGCCTCAGCCTTGAGGGCGGCCTGGCGCTCGGCCTCTTTGGCGCGGCGGGCTTCGACCTGGCGCAGCACTGCGGCGGTCACCGGCACGGCCTTGCCAGTCGGCACCAAAAAGTTGCGGGCGTAGCCGGGGGCTACATCCACCAGATCACCGTCTTTGCCCAGGCTGAGGACATCCTGACTCAGGACGACTTGAACGCGCTTTGCCATTGGTCTGCTCCCGGAGTCGGGCGTCTCTGAACCGATTGACGATCTTAGATCACGGCTTCCATGACACCGTCCAACGCCCGGCACAGGGCTGACGCCGGCCGATGTCTGGGGCCCTGGTTTGCCTGCCCTGTGTGGACTCGCCGATGGGCCAGGCAAGGGCGCTGGCGACCGCGTTACGTTCCGTTTCGGCACGCCCCATGCGCCCCATGGCCCGTTTTCCGCGGATCCACTTCGATCACGGTGTGGATCCGGCGCAATGGGAGCCCCTGATTGACGGGACCTACGCCATCATCCTGACGCTGTTGGTGATCGAGCTGCCGATCCTTCTGTTGGATTTGCTGCGCGATTTCAACCATCAGGACCTCGGCCCTCTGCTGTTGTTGGAGGCGCTGCTTCGCCTGTTTCTGGGTTATCTGGCGGTGTTTCTTGTTGTGTTTGATATCTGGTCAAAGAAGCGACGCTTGCTTGAGGTTCTGGGCACATTTGGCGTCGTCTCTAAGTTTGAAAGCGTGACTTTGTTGTTGTCGCTTTTTCTGGCATCGCTGCTGCCGCCCTTGTATTATGTCCTCAATCAATTGCGTCTTGATTACAGTCAGCAGGCCGTCCGGGGGGCCTCCAGTCGGGCGGATGTGGTAGTCGTTCTCGAGCGGATTGAAATCGACATCACCTCACTGATTTTTTTTGCTGTTGGCATCGCCATCTACGCCTTGATTGCTATGGCTGCCCATCTTCGCCTCTGTCGCATGACACCGCTGGAGCAGCGTCAGCGGCTCAAGGGTCTTCGCTTCGATGCCCTGGTGAGACTGGCGCTGGCATTTTTGATTCTTCCTCTCTACACGGTGCTCCCAACCCCCTTTCCTGGGGTTTTGTATGCCATCACGGGCTTCTGGCGGCTTGAGCCGGCTGGCGGTCTGCGTGCGACCAAGGGGAATCGCTGATGCTGCGATCGCGTTGACGCGCAGCCGGTCGATCTGACGAACGTCTTGCTTGCCAGCGGCATCGGTTCTGAACAGTCTGGGAGCGGCCCTGGTCGTTGGCAGTCGATGGATGATGTCGCTGATGCTAGGTTCGCTCAGGCATGGCGCGACCCCCTGGCCCCAGGGCCCATTAGAAGTCTGTCCCAGTAGTCCTGGCGTGCGGCGCTCAGCTCCGGTTTGGTGCGCTGGTCTCGCCCGAAT
>VGQR01000645.1 GCA_016882345.1 Cyanobacteria bacterium K_DeepCast_35m_m2_023 | reverse complement strand
GTAGCGACGCGCACGCTTCTCTGCTCACTTACTGGTCGACGCTCGAGGGCAGACCGGTAGCCGATCTCTGCGTATCGCTCCTTGAGCGCGCCGTTGATGAAGCTCTTCAATCAGGACGAGTGCCACGTGTTGCTGTTGAACTGATGGAAACAGAGATGCAGGCGCGGGAGGCCTTTTGTGTGGAGAGGCATGGGAAAACCGTGGCTGAAATCACCGAGGCGGCACACGAAGAACTCAGCGACCTCATGCCGAAGGGTCCTGGTGATTGCGACAACTTGGTGCTGGCCGCCATTGGCGGTCCAAACCGTGACATTGGCCACTACTCCAGCGGCGAACACCTCAAAGCGTCAAAACGCGTGAGTTGGGGCAACAGCACAGACAAGAAAGGAGGCAAATAGAAATGGCTCTCAAGCACGGCAACAAGCGGTATTGCCAGCTCCTAATCGATGAAGCCCGCTATTCATTATTCGAAGAGCAGGCCAAGCGTGAAGGCAAGCGGGTCACAGGCTTCATGCGGGATCTCCTGTATGAATGCATGGATCTGGTGATTGATGCTGATCTCGTTCGCAAAGCTGAAGAGATCGACGATGCGATGTGGGAACGGACGGTAAAGAATCGTGTGCTTGGTCGCATGAAATCAAAGAGAGCAAAAGCTGCCTGAATTAAACCCTTACTCACAGAAAACAATGTCTATCACAATGGAACGCGGAGTTATCCGCAAGATTTACCGTGTCCGCTCATCGGATCGAGGATGGTGTGCCGTCATGTTTATTCAGCTTGACAGCAATGAAATCATTTCCCCAATTGCTTCGAGTACTAACTGGCCTTTGCACTGCATAGCCAGCTTTGAAGGCAACACGGTTGAGATAGTCACCGACAGCGCCGGAAAGCATTTTCTGCTGCCATTCATGAATCAACATCAGACCCTTCTTGCACCTCTCGTTGCACTGCTATCCGAAGATGATCCTCTTAGCTTCATGAAACTGCCCCTAATAATTCCTGGCAAAAATGGGAGTAGTAACATTCATGAGGCAACTGCACCAATAAAGACTGCTATGAAGTGTCTGGAGGCGGCACTTAATGAACAGCAGCCTGATGTTCAGATAAGTTCAAAGCGTACAGGCAGCTTTCTCAGCGATGCTGCAAAAAAGCATCTTGGTTCAGATGATGACTCCATGAAGGAGGTGTACAGAGAGAAAGTGTTGGCAACGCGGGAAGCCATCAAGAAAAAGAGAAACCAAGAAGCAGCACAAAATGCCGAGATTCGCGATGCTCTTCTCAAAAGCATCCTCAAAAGCAAGTTCCTCAGGCGTACAGGCGCAAAAGTAAGAATGGAGTTTATCTTGTATCTAAATAAGCACAGGGAACAACGGATGGACCCAGGCGAAGTGATCAACGTTGTTCAAAAATTACTTAAGAAATATTCAGGAGAGGACAAGAGACACCGGTCATGAGGCTAAACCAAATGAAGGAGGCAGCCCAAGCTGCCTTTTTTTACGTTCACCACTGCGGCGGCACCCGCCTCCAGCCCTCTCGAATCAGGTTCCGCCAAAGCAGCTCAGCTTTGAAAAAGTATCCTTTAGGGGCGACTGCTACCCGAGAATTCGTCGACGTTGCTCATCCGCACTTTGTGGATTTTCAGTT
>VGQR01000644.1 GCA_016882345.1 Cyanobacteria bacterium K_DeepCast_35m_m2_023 | reverse complement strand
GGCCAGTTCTGACTGATTTGGTACGGATAAGGAGAAAGGTGGGGTCGGGGGCATTCGTGTGTCGGTAAAAATGCCTGTGACCAGGGCTTTTTCGCGGTTGGCTTTGCGAAGTGCGTCTCGACGTTCTCGGTAGGCCTGGCCGCGTCGGCTGTTGCAGGGCTTGCACGCCGGTACGAGGTTATCAAGTGTGTCTGTGCCGCCTCGGTCGTGCTCGATTAGGTGTCTGCTTCTGTTGCGATGTTGCGCTTGCACCAGTGGCATAGCGGGCTGTCGGCCAGTAACGCTCGTCGTGCTGCTAAGTACGCTGGGTCACTTGTTCTCTTCGGCATGTCTTTACTTTTCCACAGACCTTCGTAAGTTAGTTGCAACTATCAGCAGGCTTAGTTCTTGTTCTTCAGTTCTTACTAATACAGAGCACCTGCCCTCAGCCGGGAAAGTGCTCTGAGGCTGTGCATTACCTGTGGATAACTTGAGCCGGTCAGTCAGTCGAGCCGCGTACCGAGATGCGGGCAGTCGTACACGAGCGTCTCGTAACGCCACTGGCCGGTTTTGCTGTCCTGATAGCGGCGACGCACCACGTAGCCGTTGGCCTCGAGCTCGCGCAACGTGGTCTGCACAGCCTGCTTGCCGTCGCAGCCGACTGACGCCAAGTGCGCAGTCGTCGTGCGCCAATAGTCCGGTTTGCTGAGGATGTAGACCAGCAGGCCCTTGGCGCGGAACGACAGGCGGCTGTCCTTAAGGATCGCGTTTGGTACGACGGTGAAGTTCGTCGTGACCCTCGGTTGGCGCAGAATCATTCGACGAACTTCTGTGCGGTGAAGTCTCTCACCGTGTTGCCGTGGTGCGTCAGCCACACCAAACTTTCGCCGTCAAACGCGAACGCAATCACCACCGTGTACGCGCAGCGGCCTTCGTCGTCGCGGTCGAAAACGCCATGAATCGGTCGCGGCAACGTGTACCAGGTCATCTGTGATTTCAGCATTATTCGTCGCCCTCGTAGATCCGTCGTAGTTGATCGCGCAAGTTGTTGTTCTGTTGCCGTAAAGCACGGTTCTCTTCCTGCACAAGCGTCATGTGCTCAAGCATTTCTGCGACAGCCTTCTGCAGTTCTGCAAACTCGGCTTTTACGACATCTAATGCTGTAATCATTTTGTGCCTCCTAAGTGCTCGTCGGCTGCGCTGCGCCTGGTGGCGAAGAACCCTTCGAGGTCGGGGTTGCGGGCCATGATCTCGCGGGCGTAGTAGGCGCGGTAGTGGTCGTTGAGCTTGAAGTTGCTGGTGGGATCGTCCGTGACGAGACGCTGGTAGCGCAGGACTTCCCATAGGGCGCCGATGCCGTAGTGCTCGACGCCGCGGGCCTTGAGCCGGCGGGCCATGTCGGTGAGCTCAACGATGACCGTGGGGTTGGCGTAGTTGAACGCTTGCCAGCGGTCGTAGGCGGGGACTAGTTGGCTGCAGTCGGGCGCTAGGAAGTGCCGGAGGTCGAGTTCTAGTTGCATTAGAACGGTTCCTCCTGCTGCGCTTTTTTGAGCTGGTCGATTATGTCCGATGCCTGGCGCTTGGTTAGGAGCCTTGGGTCGCCGTCGTACCGTAACGAACGCAGAAGCTTGATCTGTGCGTCACTAGCCGCGTCGCCAGTCGGAGTTG
>VGQR01000643.1 GCA_016882345.1 Cyanobacteria bacterium K_DeepCast_35m_m2_023 | reverse complement strand
CGCTTCGCGATGGATCGGAGCGGTGGCTGTTGCGTTGACAGGACCCTGCTCATCAACCGGCTCACCCAGCACGTTGAAGATGCGCCCCAGGGTGGCTTCACCCACGGGCACCGAGATCGGAGCACCTGTGTCGGTGGCATTCATGCCCCGCACCAGGCCGTCAGTGCTGCTCATGGCCACGGCACGCACGCGGTGGTCGCCCAGCAGCTGCTGGACCTCGGCAGTCAGGGCAACGTCCTGTCCTGCGGGGTTTTTGCCCTCGATGCGAAGGGCGTTGTAGATCTTGGGCAGCTTGCCGGCCGGGAATTCCACGTCCAGAACCGGGCCGATCACCTGGCGGACGATGCCCTTGGTGCCGGTTGCGGTAGCAGCAGCCATATGTAAGGAAGAGCGGGTAGGCGCCGAGCGGGACCTGTTCCCGCATCAAGCGGCGCAACGTTACCACCGCGCCTCCCGGTGGGGGGCCAGTTCGGTCACCCGCACAGCTTGCGTCTGGCCAGGGTTGGTTGGCACGGCATAAGTTGGCACTCGTCGGGCTCGAGTGCCAGGTCGGTGCTCTCCCGTGGCGTTTCAAGCGCCAATCTTTGTTCGTCGTTCACGCCTCGATCCATGGCAGCTGTTTCCCTCAGCGTCTCCACGGTTAAACCCCTGGGAGATCGCATTTTCATCAAAGTGTCCGAATCGGAGGAGAGAACCGCCGGCGGCATCCTGCTTCCTGACACCGCCAAGGAAAAGCCCCAGGTGGGTGAGGTGGTGCAGGTCGGCCCCGGCAAGCGCAACGATGACGGCAGCCGTCAGGCACCGGAAGTAAGCGTCGGCGACAAGGTCCTTTACAGCAAGTACGCCGGCACCGACATCAAGCTCGGTTCTGATGAATATGTGCTGCTGTCCGAGAAGGACATCCTCGCTGTCGTCAACTGATCAACGGGCCTGAGCGCTGACCATGCGTCTGCAGCGCTCTGCCATCGCCATTCCCTTTCCTTTCCCACCCAGCGAATCACGCCTCCCATGGCTAAGCGCATCATTTACAACGAGCAGGCTCGCCGCGCTCTCGAAAAAGGCATCGACATCCTCGCCGAGTCGGTGGCCGTGACCCTGGGCCCCAAGGGCCGCAACGTGGTGCTTGAGAAGAAGTTCGGCGCCCCCCAGATCATCAACGACGGCGTCACCATCGCCAAGGAGATCGAGCTGGAAGACCACATCGAGAACACCGGTGTGGCCCTGATCCGTCAGGCCGCCAGCAAGACCAACGACGCCGCCGGTGACGGCACCACCACCGCCACAGTCCTGGCCCACGCCATGGTCAAGGCTGGCCTGCGCAACGTGGCCGCCGGCGCCAACGCCATCACCCTCAAGAAGGGCATCGACAAGGCCTCCGAGTTCCTCGTCAAGAAGATCGAGGAGCACGCCAAGCCGATCAGCGATTCCAACGCGATTGCCCAGGTGGGCACCATCTCCGCTGGCAACGACGAAGAGGTGGGCCGCATGATTGCCGACGCCATGGACAAGGTTGGCAAAGAGGGGGTGATCTCCCTGGAAGAGGGCAAGTCGATGACCACCGAACTGGAGGTCACCGAGGGCATGCGCTTCGACAAGGGCTACATCTCGCCCTACTTCGCCACCGACACCGAGCGCATGGAAGCGGTGCT
>VGQR01000642.1 GCA_016882345.1 Cyanobacteria bacterium K_DeepCast_35m_m2_023 | reverse complement strand
AGACCTGGCCCAGCGGTTGCAGCAGCTGCTGCCGATCCCGGTGATCGGCATCGGTGCCGGCGATCGCTGCGATGGCCAGGTGCTGGTCACGGCCGATCTGCTGGGCCTGACGCCACGGCAACCACCCTTTGCCCAGGCGCGGGTCAATTTGCGAGCCCAGGCCCTGCCGGCCCTGCGCCAGTGGGTGGAGTCCCAACGCGCTCCCACCAGCGCAGCAGCTTCACCAGCACCCCATTGCTGAGGGCCAGACCCTCAGGGTCGCTCAGGCGCCAGCGCGGACCCTCGACCAGCAGCAGCCCTTGCTGGCGCTCGTGCCCAAGCAGATTCGCCACGGTCTCGAGCTGATCGGCGGCCAGACCGGCCTGGCGCAGCAGGACTGGCAGCGCCACCCCTTCACGGCGCCGGAGTCCCACCAGCAGCCGCTCATCCAGCGCCAGGGGGCCGTCACCGCCGATGGGGGGGTGCCGGTCCCGCTCGAGCGCCCTGACCCAGGCGCCATAGGCCTCGCGCGTGCGGGGGCGGGCCTGGCGCACGCCGCCATGGGCGCTGGTGGCCCCCATGCCAAACCCCCACCAGTCGGCGCCGCTCCAGTAGGCCCGGTTGTGGCGCGAGGCATGGCCGGCCTGGGCGTAGTTGGAGATCTCGTAGTGCCCGTAGCCCGCCGCCGCCAGCTGCTGGCTGGTGAGCAGCATCTGGTCAGCGGCGAGGTCGTCGTCCGGCAGCTGCAGTTCTCCCCGTTCGGCCCGCTTACCAAAGACGGTGCCGGCCTCGAGCGTCAGGTCGTACACCGACAGGTGTGGAGCGCCCGTGGCAATCGCCTGCTGCAACTGGTCTTGCCAGTGCGCCAAACCCGGCGGTTCAGCCTGGCCCTCGGCGGCCGGCAGCGACTGGATCAGATCAAGGCTCCAGCTCGTCAGCTGCCCCTGGCGCCGTGCCGCGTTCAGCCAGCCGCTGGCCTCGAGCAGGTCGCTGCGGCGGTGGCGCCGCCCCAGGCTGGCCAGCACGGCGTCATCGAAGCTCTGGCCCCCCAGGCTCACCCGGTTGATGCCTGCGCTCAGATAACCCGCCAGACGCTGCTGGTCGAAGCTGGCTGGATCCAGCTCCAGCGTGATTTCGGCCCCCGGTGCCAGGCCGTAGCGGCCGGCGAGGGCGTCAAGCAGATCGCCCACCTGATCTGGGCTCAGCAGTGACGGGGTGCCGCCGCCCAGATAGACCGTGCTCAGCGGTGGTCCAGGGGGGCTGGCGTTGATCTCACGCTGCAGCAGCGCCAGGTAATCGGCGATTGAGGCCGCCCCTGGTGCACCCGCCGCGCTGCTGGCCCGATCCCCCAGCGGGACCACCGCGAAGTCGCAGTAGTAGCAACGCCGATGACAAAACGGGATGTGCAGATAGGCGCTGCGGGGAGCAGACATCGCGCAGGTGGAGAAAGCAGGTTGTGGTCGGTTACCCAGGCAGGCCAAACGGGCCGGAATCAGGCAAGCTGCCCTGTTGAGGGGCACCCCAGTCCCGCACCACGGACATGGTTGATCTCCTCATCCTGATCCTGTTTGTCATCTCCGGGGCCGCGGCGGGCTGGCTGGGGGTCGACCTGCTGCCGGAGCAACTGCTGGTCCAGGTCGATGATGCCGAGCGTCTGCGCACGGTTCTGGCCCTGG
>VGQR01000641.1 GCA_016882345.1 Cyanobacteria bacterium K_DeepCast_35m_m2_023 | reverse complement strand
TTTTCGAGCGGCATTTTTAATGTCCTCTGACTGCCGGCAAATTCCGATTATTCGAGGTGCCCTTAAGAGGGTTGGGGCGGCACAAGATAGTGGCGCCCGCTGGGGCGCTTAATGGGCAAGACAGTGGAGATCGCAGTTGATGTCAGATCCCACTCTGCGTTGCTGTTCAGTAGTGATCACGGTCCTGGTCGAGAACCTGATGTTCGATCTTGCAGGTATTTTGTTGACCCAGAGGTCGTATTCTTTGCTAGCTTTGATCACCGAAAACTTGTCGTAGAGCCGTCCCCAGTCCGAATCAATGTCGGTAATGAAATACCCCATGGAGCGGATTTGCCGGTGCACTTCGACTGGTCGGCGAAGGCTGCCATTGGCATGAGCGTTGCCGCTGCCATGCTGGCAACAAGCAGAGCGCGTGCGATGGTCGTCATGAGGGAATGTTGAAGTGTTTGCTTGTGACTCTTGAGAGTCATCCCATTCAAGTTAGCTTGATGATTGTGGCTTGTCATCGTTGCTGAGTTGGTCGCTGAACCCTGCTGATGACTGGGCCGGCAGCAGCAACCCGGCGCGCACATCCCAGGGGGCCAGGGCAAACAACCGGGCCATGGCCCCCGCCAGCTCACCCAGGTCCAGGGTGTTGGTGAGAAAGCCATACCAGAGCGGATCAGGCAATTGAAAAAAGGCGTGGAAGTGGTGCCGCAGCCGCTGCTCGTCAAAGCCCATCAGTTTCTGCAGTCCGAAGCGGTAGAACTCCCGTTTGAGCTGGAGCGGCCGGGGCCAGAGGGTCTGCCAGGCCAGGGTCGCCAGCTGCTCGCCACTGGTGGTGCTGTCCTCGAGGGCGGTCGCAATTGTTGAAGCCAGATCCGGGGCGCGGCGCAGCAGGCTGCCCACCATGAACCCTGACGCCGGGTGGACCATGCCGCCTGAACCACCGAAGCCCACCACCCGCTGCCGGAGTTCCGGCAGCGGTGGATTCATCGGAAACAGACAGAACTCCTCGTGCTGGATCTGCTCGATCACGGCTCCGCGCTGTTGCAGACGCTGCTGCAGCCGTTGCTTGAGCACCGCAAACGGCATGGCCGGTGCCAGCGCCAGCGACGTCTCCTCGACAAAGTAGACGTCGTCGCCCAGATCCATGGCGTACAGGAACGTGGGTGGTTCCTGTCGTTGGGCTGGCGAAAGATGGTCGCAGCGGTAGTCCATGAACACGAACTGGCCCGGGGCGATCGGGGGCGGGCTGAAACGGGCCACCACGCCGTAAGCCGCCTGGCCTGCCACCGCTGTGGGCGTGGGCTTGAAGCGCACGAAGGCCGGACGGTGACCGCTGGCATCGATCACCAGTCGGGCCTTGAGCTCGCTTCCGCTGGCCGTGGTCACGCGGCTGTGATCGCTGGCGTGTTCGATCGCTGTGGCGCTGTCACGCCACCAGCGCAGCTCGGAGGCGCTGCTGCGCTCGAGCCAGTGCTGCTGCAACCTGGCCTTGTCGAACAGTCCGTAGTCGCGGTTGTGGGCGAGGGCGGCGTTGGCCGGGTCGGCCGGATCGCGCGCGCCCCGGCCGAAATGGCTGACGGTGTCGCTCCAGCGGTGCTGCAGCAGGTGCTGCAGGCCCAGCGCATCAACCTCCTGCCCCCAGATGCCATAGGTGTTCTGCCATGGCGTCTGC
>VGQR01000640.1 GCA_016882345.1 Cyanobacteria bacterium K_DeepCast_35m_m2_023 | reverse complement strand
GCCGATGGTGTGCTCGACACCGCCGATGGCCTGGCCGCCGGGCCCCGCCGCGCCCTCGAGGCGATGGACGACAGCCGCGTCGGGGCCGCCGGGGTGCAGGCCTTTGCCCTGCTGCTGCTGCTGCGGGCGGCGGGGCTGCTGGCCCTAGAGGCGGCGGTGCCGCCTGTGCTGGTCGCCTGGGCCCTGCTGCTGGTGGCGATCTGGGGCCGCGTCAGCCCGCTGCTGGCCATGGCCCGTTTCCCATATGTGCGCGAGGGCGGGACGGCCGCGTTTCACCGCCAGGGGCTGGGCAGCCTGGGCCGCGAACTGCGGCCTGCCGTTCTGGTGGTGCTGGCCTTGCTGGCGGCGGTGTCGCTGCCCGCCGCCGCGGCACCGGCGCTGCAGCGGCCCCTGCTGCTGGTGCTGCTGCTGCCGCTGCTGCCGGTGACGCTGCTGCCCCTCTGGCTGGGGCGGCGCCTGGGCGGCCACAGCGGCGACACCTACGGCGCCTGCGTCGAGTGGAGTGAGGCGCTGGGGTTGCTGCTCTGTGGTGTGGTGCTCAGCGCGCTGGCAGCGACGGCGGCAGGCTGAGGCAGAAGGCATTGCCGTCGGCCGGCAGCGCTGCTGAAGCGGCGGCCGGCGGCACCACCAGGCCCAGCTCGGCCCCCATGCCCCGGGCCAGATCGCGGGCCAGGGCCAGACCCAGGCCGGTGCCGGGCACTGGCGTGCCGCGCTCGCCCCGCACCCCCCGTTCAAAGATCGCCTCGCGCTCGGCCGCGGCGATCGCCGCCCCCCCATCCCAGACGCACAGGCAGGGCCCGCCCAATGGGCCTGGTGTCAGCTGCAACCCGATCGCCACCCCGTCGCCGCTGTAGCGAAAGGCGTTCTCGAGCAGGTTGGCGACGATCTCGGCCACGGCGCCGCTGTCGCCGCGCCAGTCGGGCAGTGGCCCTGGGCCATGCCAGGGGCGGTGCTGCAGCGCCGCGGTGGCGGCGGCGCGGCTCAACAGTGGCTCGAGCAGCGCTGCCAGGGGCTCGCCCGCTGGACTGCTCAACACCGGTGGCAGCAGCAGCGGCTCGCTGCCGGCCTGGGTCAGGGCCGGCTCGGCCGCCGTGCCCAGGCGCGCCAACGCATCGACGTAGCGGTTGAGCTGCCGTTCTTCGGCCAGCAGGCCCTCGACCAGGGGGCGGTTCTGCTGGTCGTCTTCGAGCCGCCGGCGCAGCAGCTGGCCAAAGGTGCGCAGGGCCGTCAGCGGATTGCGCAACTGGTGCACCAGCACCTCCAGCTGCTCGTTGCGATGCTGCAGCTGCTGCTCGAGGCGCTGATGTTCGAGGTCCTGGCACAGGGCTTCGGTGAGGCATAGGGCCACCGCCTGCAGCCGCTGGCTGAGGCTCTCAGACCAGGGCAGGGTGTCGGTCTGCACCTGCAGGGCCCCCAGCAGCATGCGGTCGCGGCGCAGCGGCAGCCAGCGGCGATCGTGAGACGGCTGCCGCAGGGCATCGCTGCCGTCGCCCGGCTCGAGCGCGGCTTGGGGTTGGGGCCAGTGGCCGATCGGCACCAGCGCTGGCACCGCATCGCTGCCGCTCTGGGCCACGTAGACCACCAACGAGCGCACGTCGTCGCGGTCGGCGAACTGGGCCAACTGAAAGTGCAGCAGGTTGAGGAAGCGCTCGGAAACGTGCA
>VGQR01000639.1 GCA_016882345.1 Cyanobacteria bacterium K_DeepCast_35m_m2_023 | reverse complement strand
ATGGGGCCCAGGTGCTCTTGCCGGTGGTGACTTATCAGGGCTGTCCATTGCCCTGATGGTTTCTGCAGGGCTAACCTGGGGCCGACTTGACCTGCCTTAGTTGTCGCGCGTCAGTCATTAAGAAATCAGAAGACCTGCTATTCACGCAATCGCTTAATGCTATGCAGGGATTTGCCAGCATTGGCTTCCCATGAAACGTTTAATGCTTGCCGCGATCGCTCTTACTTCTTTAGTGGTGACTGCCCCGTTTGGTGTTAATCGGGTAGCCCATGCAGCTGTGTGCATCGATTATCTCGATGGAACTCGCTGCCATTCCTATCCCGAGCCTCTTCCTTCCGCTCCCGGCACAACGCAGGGACTACGCAAGGCTCCTGCTACTCAGACCGTTCCCATTGGTGGTCGCGCACGAATTGAGGCTGGACCTTTCAAGCCTGGGGAGAAGATCAGTGTATTCATCTTTGGCATGTTCCCTCAGCGATACCCTCAGCGACTGATGTACACAGCGAAGGCTGGATCGGATGGATTTGTCTCGGCGGGCTATCGGCCTTCTCGTACCCCAGAAAGTTATACCTATAAGAATCCTTATCTCTGCGTGAGAGGTGAGGCAACGGGGCGACTTGCCTGCGTGCCCTTCTTTGTGAGTGGTTCGGGGGGCTCGAGTTCATCGGGTGGGGCCACTCGTACGACTCCGGTGTATCGCAGTGAACCTGTGAGAACGACGCCGGAGGCGCAAGGTGGTTTTGGAGTGCCAGTACCGTTCTAGTGGGCGTGCATCTCATTCCCAGCAATCAATACGTGCTCTTTAGTGAGTAGTCCAGAACAATCCCAAACAAGTCTGAGAACCGGCTGTGCGCTGAATCTTTTCGGATGCAGCCTTGATTTTCTTGTCTTCTGGTCTCTCGCTTTGGCACTTGTTTCGTCGTTATGCCTTTCTATGCGAGTTCGAATCTATACGTGAAAAACTCAGCGCTTGTGTTGTAGGAGATAGTTGATGTGCCTACTGCTCCAATGAATTGCCCTGTGCCTCTACTGATGCCAAGTGTCAATGGGCGCTCTAAAATTCCACCACCAACGGGGTAAGTTTCCACCTCAGCGCCGGCCGGGAGAACGTGCGGGGGCAGAGACAACAGGAGAAACAGGAACTTCACCGTGGCTGACGGTGCTGGTGTCCTCAGGATGCCGCCGCCTACCCGGTTCGGCATCGGAACGACATACAACGGGGAGAGCGGAGCCGCCCATCGTAGCTGCTGCCGGCAGCAGCACCACCACCCCCGTTGAGATTGCAGCTGGCTCAGGGTTTTTACCCGCTGCCATCCTCCGGAGCCGCACACGATGGCGCTGCGCATCGTCAAGGACCGCGTCAAGGAGGCGTCTGAGGAGGGTTCCGACCTCAGGGACCGCATGACGGCGAAGGAGGTCTGGGAGCGCTTCGTGGAGGAGATGAACGGGCAGGTGCGCAAGTCGCCCTCCTAGGGGGTGCGGCAATGGCTGAAGCTCCTTTCAAGGTTCTTGGCTGGTGCCCTGATCGCAAGGTCATTTGGTACCAGCACCGCCAAACTGGGCAGATTGCATCCATCACACCGTTAGCCCAGGCAACACCGCTGCTCAAGCTGGCACCGTTAGGTTTTTGGGAAAAAGAGTTTCCCAACGAAGGCGGAAAGCT
>VGQR01000638.1 GCA_016882345.1 Cyanobacteria bacterium K_DeepCast_35m_m2_023 | reverse complement strand
GAGTGAGCCCAGCAGCAGGAGCTGCTGCAGAGCGGTGCCACCCCTGTGCTGGCGAGCTCGCGCGGCGAGGTGGTCTGCCGCAGCGATGCCGAGCGCCGCCACCTGGGACTGGCGCTGGCGGCCCTGATGGCCAGGCTGGCTGGCGCCCTGGCACCACGGCTGGGCTATGTGATCAGCAAGGGCGGCATCACCACCCACACCCTGCTCGAGCGCGGTCTGGGTTGCAGCCGGGTCGACCTGCAGGGCCAGCTGCTGCCGGGGCTGTCGCTGGTGCTCACCGCGACGGAGGCCGTGGTGCCCCAGCTGCCGGTGCTCACCTTCCCGGGGAATCTGGGGGACCGGCAGATGCTGCAGCAGGCGTTCGCCCTGATGCAGGCAGAGCAAGGGCGGCCAACGCCAGCGCCGCCACGCTGCTGAGGGGATCGGTGACCACGGCTCCGACCACAAAAGCCAGGGACCCGGCAGCGATCAGCAACGGGGTCAAGGGGTAGCCCCAGCAGCGAAACGGCCGCGGCAGCTCTGGCTCCTGACGGCGCAGGGCCAGCAGGGCGGCCATGCCGATCAGCGGCAGGCTCACATACAGCACCGCCCCCATGGCCAGCAGGCGTTCGAAGCTGCCCAGCAGCACCAAGGCGGCGGCGCTGGCACTGGTCAGCAGCAAGGCCGCCGTCGGGGTGCCGCCGGCGTTCACTGCGGCGAGCGAGGGCGGCAGCAGCTGCCTGTGGGCCAGGCCATAGACGATGCGCGGAGCCGCCATCACCACGGTGTTGACCAGGCCCAGCAGGGCCACCAGGGCGATGGCGCTGATCGCCAGGCCCCCGGCCGGCCCCACCAGGGCGCGTGCGGCGGCGGCGGCCGGCAGGGTCGAATGGGCCAGCAGCGGCAGCGGCAGCACCCGCAGCAGGCCGGCATTGATCAGCAGGTACAGCAGCAGCACGGCCAGGACCCCGCCGATCAACGAGCGCGGCAGGTCGCGGCCAGGGTCGTTGAATTCTTCGGCGAAATAAACCGGGCTGGCCCAGCCGTCGTAGGTGGTGATCACGGCCTGCAGGGCCAGCATCGCCGGCAGCAGCAGGCCGCCGGGGCTGCTGGCTGCACCGCTGCCCGGCGCGTCAGAGCCTGCGAGGCTCGCCAGGGTGTCCCCAGCAACGGTTGGCTGCAGCGCGAAACAGGCCACCACCAGGGCCGCAAAGGCCAGCGCCTTGGCGAGGCTCAGCAGCTCCTGACTGACGCTGCCGGCCTTGACCCCGCGCCACTGGATCAGGCTGAACAGGCCGATCACTCCCAGGGCGATGGCCTTGCTGATCCAGGCAATGGGCAGGTTGAGGACCGGGCTACCCGGCGGGAACAGGGCCAGGGCCAACTCGCCGGTGGTGGTGGCCACCCAGGCCAGACCGATGCAGTGGGCCACCCAGTCGGTCCAGCCGGTGAGCATGCCGGCGCGCCGGCCAAAGGCCCGTTCGGCGTACACCCACCAACCGCCCGCCTGGGGCAGTGCGGCGGCCAGCTCGGCCACGCACACGGCCCCCAGCACGGCATACAGGCCCCCCGCCAGCCAGCAGGCGGCGACCCCCTCGACGCTGCCCAGTTCGGCAGCCACCAGGCCCGGGGTGCGCAGGATGCCGGCACCGATCGTGCCGCCGACCGCGCCCGCCAGGCCAAACCCA
>VGQR01000637.1 GCA_016882345.1 Cyanobacteria bacterium K_DeepCast_35m_m2_023 | reverse complement strand
CGTGCCCGGGATCGATCACCACCTTGTAGCGACCCTGGGGCACCGAAGGGAGCCCCTCCGCCGAAGGCATCGGACCCGTAGGCACCCCGGCACTCACCGAAGGGTTGGCGCGCCAGGTGGGTGTAGACGGCGCATCGATCTCGCCCTCACCGAAGGGCACCAGGCCACTCACCGCGGCCCCTAACTCCATCTGCCAGCGATCGGGACTCGTGCCCACGAGCCGCATTTGACGCGGATCGAGCTGGGTTCCAGGCCTGAACTCCACCACCAGGCGCGTGGTGTTCTCCATGGGCCGACCCACCCGCACCTCGCGGATCACCCCATTGCCGCGAACCGTTCGGCTGCGCTGGGGTGCCCCGGGTAGATCGACCCAGAGCTTCGGGCCTACCAGGCCGCGACCCTCCTCAAAAAAGGCCTGCGGTGTGGTGCCAGGCGGGGTGCGCAACTCCAACGCACCGGAGCGATTGATTCTCCAGGCGGCGAGGGCACTACCAGCCCAGGCGGGCAGCGCTGAGGCCAACGACAGAACAGGCAGGGAAGCAGCCAGCAGCAACCCCGATAGGCGCGCTCGCAAGGACGGTGTCAACAACGCGCCCACAGCTCAGAACAGGGCCGGCCGGCGGTGCTGAAGGCTCGGCATCTGGGCCTGAATGCGCTGACGATGCTGCACATCCACCGGTGCCACCGCCTGGCCAGGGCCGCTGCCGGCATCCGAGAGCACGGTGCCCCAGGGGTCGATCAGCAGGGCATGGCCATGGGTCTGGCGACGACCACCATGATTGCCGGTCTGGGCAGGAGCCAGCACATAGGCCGTGTTTTCGATGGCGCGGGCCTGGAGCAGCACCTGCCAGTGGTCCTTGCCGGTGAAAGCCGTGAATGCCGCAGGAATGAACAGCACATCAGCCCCAGCCCCCGCTAGGTAGCGATAGAGCTCCGGGAAGCGAACGTCGTAACAGATCGACAGGCCAACGCGGCAGAGCCCAGGAACCTCAACAACTGGAGGAAGCTCCTGGCCGGGCTGAACGGTGGCGGACTCTCGGTAGGTGTTGCCGTCGGGCAAATCCACATCGAAGAGATGGATCTTGTCGTAGCGGGCCAGGATCTGACCATCTTTGCCGACCAATTCGGCGCGGTTGCTCGTGAGCCGCTCCCCAGCCGGCACCGGGTAACCGCCCCCCAGGAGCGTCACCTGGTAGCGGCGAGCCATGGTGATCAGAAACTGCTGGGCGCGCTCGGCGAGCAGGGGGGCAATGTCGAGACGCTGCGCGTCTTCGCCCATGAAGGCGAAGTTTTCGGGCAGACCCACCAGATCAGCGCCACGGCGAGCGGCGAGGTCGATCTGCTCCTCTGCCGCCGCGAAATTCGCTTCGAAATCAGCGGTGCTGGTGAGCTGAATCGCTGCTGCCAGAAAGCTTGTCACCGCTTGTGTTTTGCCGACCCGGGCACTGTAAGGGCTGCGGCAAGGGGGCTCACGCCGCCTGCAAAACCCCCGGGCTGGTCTGGGTGGGAACGATCGTGAGGTTGTCCACCGAGGCGCAGCAGGCGAAGTCGGCGTCGTGGTTGCCGATGCCGATCAGGCGCTGGCCGTGGCTGGCGGCACGCAGACAGGTTTCGGTGTCGTGATGCCACTGCTGCCAGAGCGCCAGGGCAGCCAGGGCCTCATCGTTG
>VGQR01000636.1 GCA_016882345.1 Cyanobacteria bacterium K_DeepCast_35m_m2_023 | reverse complement strand
GGTTTTCGGCGATAATGCGCCCCCTTGAACTTCCGGCGGCCTGCCCAACACTGCGCCGTCGGCTCGACCAACGGTCGCCCAATAACATGATACGCATCGACAATCTGGTGAAGACGTTTGGCGCCAAGCGCGCGGTGGACGGTGTTTCGTTCAACGTGGAGCGGGGCGAAGTGCTTGGCTTCCTGGGGCCCAACGGCGCCGGCAAGTCCACCACCATGCGCATGATCACCGGCTTTTACCCGCCCTTCTCGGGCAAGGTGACCGTCGGCGGCCACGACGTGATCGAGTCGCCGCTGCAGGCCAAGCGCCTGATCGGCTACCTGCCGGAGAACGCCGCCTCGTACCCGGACATGACCGTGCGCGGGTTCCTCACGTTCTGCGCCGAAATGCGCGGCATGGATGCGTCGGCACGCAAGAAGGCCCTCGGGCGCGTGGTCGAGCGCTGCTTCTTGGAGTCGGTCCTCGACCAATCCATCGACACCCTGTCCAAGGGCTACAAGCACCGCACCTGCCTCGCGCAGGCGCTGATCCACGATCCGGAAGTGCTGGTCCTCGACGAGCCCACCGACGGCCTGGATCCGAACCAGAAACACGAAGTGCGCAACCTGATCCGCGTACTGGGCCGCACCAAGGCGGTCGTGTTCTCCACTCATATCCTTGAAGAGGTCGATGCCGCCTGCAGCCGCGCCATCATCATCGACCGCGGCCGCATCGTCGCCAATGGCACGCCCGGCGAATTGCGCGCGCTGTCGGACGTCGCCGGCGCGGTCACGCTGCACGCGCAGGGCGCGAGCGAGGAGAAACTGGCGACCCTGGGCCGCGTGGAGAAGCTGAACGACTCCTTCCGCGTGTACCCGGCCGACAAGGCCGCCTCGGCGGAACTCACGCGCGCAATCTTCGCGCTGGCCGACCGCGAGGGCTGGAAGCTGGATGCCCTGCGCACCGAGGAAGGTCAGCTGGATGAAGTCTTCCGCCGCATCACGCTCCCCGACACCGTGAAGAGGAACGGGTAACGCCATGAACCTGGTCTGGACCATTGCAAAGCGCGAACTCGGGGGCTATTTCACCTCCCCGGTCGCCTACGTGTTCCTCGTCATTTTCCTCCTGCTCGCGGGCTTCTTCACCTTCACCGCCGGCGCCTTCTTCGAGCGCGGCGAGGCG
Source organism: Cyanobacteria bacterium K_DeepCast_35m_m2_023 (assembly GCA_016882345.1). Next base: position 507 of record VGQR01000636.1, on the reverse strand, counting down.
GGGCTGGCCGCGTTCTTCGCCTGGCATCCGTGGCTGTACCTGATCCTGGTGCCCGCCGTGGGCATGCGCCTGTGGTCCGAGGAGCGCCGCGCCGGCACCATCGAGCTGCTGCTGACGATGCCGGTCACCACCGCGCAGGCGATCATCGGCAAGTTCCTGGCCTCCTGGCTGTTCCTCGCCCTGGCGCTGGCGCTCACCTTCCCGGTGATCATCACCGCCAACGTGCTCGGCAACCCGGACAACGGCGTCATCTTCACCGGCTACGTCGGCAGCCTGATGCTCGCCGGCGCCTACCTGGCGGTGAGCTGCATGACCTCCGCCATGACGCGCAACCAGGTCGTCGCCTTCATCCTGTCGGTGGTGATGTGCCTGTTCCTGATCCTGGCCGGCTTCAGTCCGGTCACCGACCTGCTGGTGCGCTGGGCGAGCCCCGCGTTCGTCGACACGGTGGCGGCGTTCTCCGTGATGACCCATTTCGACGGCTTCCAGAAGGGCGTGATCGACAGC
>VGQR01000635.1 GCA_016882345.1 Cyanobacteria bacterium K_DeepCast_35m_m2_023 | reverse complement strand
AACTATCAATCCCATCAACATGGTATAAGCCAGAACTCTACGCACCGATAAACCGCAGGCGTGGAGCACAAGCATTTCATTTTCGCTATACAGACGCCCAAAGGCCAACATAATGGACATATAAAATCCCATGGGCAACAGGAGAGATAACAAATTCGGCATCTCTAATCCCATTAACTGCAAAACCAACATACCAGGAATACGTCCACTAGCAGCCCGGTTAAGATAACCAACCAATTGATTACTCACCAAAATGAACATCAAAATAACTGTTAATGCGATAAGGGTAACAAACACTTCTCTGGCAAGATATCGGAAGACTAACACGCTGAACCAACCAAAAAACGAAAAAAAATTAAACTTTGAATTAAAAAATGATAGCAATCCAACGACGCACCTTTTAAAATAATTTCTTTAATTCACAATAAGGTTCATTATGCAACACTTCCTGTATGAAAACAATCTGCTCAATTCAATTGAATGTTTTGTCATTGGCTTATTTGAACCACAAAAAACGCTTCCCGACATTTTATCACACATAGAGGGACTGAATGACTTTTATCAAAATAACCATCAACTCTTGCTAAAAGCCGGCGACTGGATTTGGTTTCATCCCAATCCCAAACAACAAGTTATTATTTATAATTTTGGCAATGAGGCAACTTACCAAGCTCAATTGTGTAAAACACAACTGGAAAAAATTTGTCAGTTGCTGAAAACAAAGCCATACAAAAGCATCTACTTTAATTTACCTAAGGCCCCAACACTAACTGAACAACAACAACTACAACAAAATATTCTTCATATTGAAACCAATTTATATCAGTTTTTAAATTATAAAACCAAACAAGACAAATTAAAGATTGAAAAAATCTATCATGATAGTAGCGCCCCACAATCTATTATTGAAGAAACTGCAGCGATTGTGTCGGGTATTCAGCTCTGTCAAAACCTTGCCAATATGCCAGCAAATGATTTAACCCCAATTGATTTAGAAAAGGCCGCCATTGATTTATGTTTACATTTTAAATCACTAGAGTGCCATAGTCTTGATGAAGAACAAATGAAAGTTCTTGGCATGAATAGTTTACTAGCTGTTGCTCAGGGAAGTAATAATCCTCCACGTCTGGTTGAACTTCACTATAAACAAGGTCCAACTCATCAGCAACCGATTGTTTTAATCGGCAAAGGGATTACCTTTGATTCTGGAGGAATCAATATTAAACCAAGCGAGGGCATGTATGAAATGAAATATGACATGTCAGGGGCCGCATCTGTTCTTGGTACCATTAAAGCGATTGCTATGCTTAAATTACCCATACATGTGATTGGTATACTTGCATGTGCTGAAAATATGCCGAGTGGCCATGCCAGTCGCCCAGGAGACGTGATTAAAACCATGCAAGGCACTACCGTTGAAATTACCAATACCGATGCTGAAGGTCGTTTGGTTCTGGCTGATGCAATGTGTCATGCTCAAAAATATAAACCATCTGTTATGCTTGATATCGCGACTTTAACAGGTGCGGTGATTGTAGCATTAGGTAGCGTTTATACTGGTTTAATGTCACCCGATGATGATTTGTCTAATAGTCTGCTTGAGGCTGGTCAACAAACGCTTGATAAAATATGGCGCTTGCCCATGGATGCAGAATATGATGAGCAATTACAA
>VGQR01000634.1 GCA_016882345.1 Cyanobacteria bacterium K_DeepCast_35m_m2_023 | reverse complement strand
GCGCCAAGAACTGAACTAAACGGCATAGTTACCTCACCTCAATGATAAACGACATCATGCCCTCGCAACCGTCAGGGAGCCTGTTGCAGTGAACTGAAAATATGAGTAGCCGCCACCTGCGTCAAGTGGTGTTGCTGATGTTGCTCCTGATGCACTGACAGTCAAACCTGTTGCGTCTGCGGTGAGATAACGAATGACGACTTGCCCTGAACCGCCGCTTCCCCCTGGGTTGTTGTTTGCTGCACCGCCACCACCGCCGCCACGATTAGGCTGTGCCGAACTGCCCTCCGCTGTTCCGCCGTTACCAGCATTTGTGCCACCCGTTCCGCCTGCGCCCGTTCCGTGACCGCCACCGCCACCCGCATAACTGATGCTTGACCCTGTGTAAGAGTTCGTGTCAGCCGCACCACCGTTGCCGCCTGTCGTGCCTGAGCCATTACCACCAACACCACCCTTGCCGCCGCCACCACCGTTGGCAACACCCGAACCTGCGTTAGAGCCACCGTTGTTTCCTTCACCTGATACGCCAATACCGCCAGCACCAACATCGGCAGATTTACCGCCACCCGAACCGCCGCTACCGCCCGAACCGTATCCAGCACCGCCACCGCCGCCCATCGTCGTAAAGCCAGCAAATCCACTTGGCGCACCATTGCCGCCCATGATGAAAGCGCTTGACGTTTTTCCGCTACCGCCAGCACCTACCGTGACTTGTGATGTTCCTTGCAGAATAGTCGCTGTACCAGTCTTCATACCGCCAGCACCACCACCACCCAAACCGCCGCCGCCGCCACCAGCAACCAACAGAAACTCAACATTCAAGACTGGTTGATAACGAAGCGTTCCTACAGCAGAACCTGAGACTCTACGACGAATGTAGACGATTCCTGAACCGCCGTTTGCGCCGTTTGAGTTCCACGAACCGCCGCCGCCACCACCTGTATTATCTGTACCTGCCGTGCCAGCCGTTGCTGAGCCGCCAGCACCGCCACCGCCTGACGCTGTTCCGCCTGTCACTGCCGCACTACCACCACCACCACCAGCACGAAAAGTTGATGCGCCGCCGATAAAGGTATTTATTTCTTTGCCTGCACCGCCGTTGCCTGCGACTATGTCTGACGACGCATTACCTCCAACACCGCCAGCACCGCCACCGCCACCACCAGACGCAAGAGAGCCACCAACACTAGAACCGTTGCCGCCGTTGTTGCCCTGCAAAGAGTTCACCGTGACTGCGCCATTTCCGCCTTGATGACCGCCACCGCCAGAAGCACCACCTGCGCCAAATGCACCACCACCTGATGCGTTTGCGGTTGCGAAACCTGAATAACCACCGCCGTTCACTGCGCCGCCGTGCGCAGTACCAGCACCACCAGCACCGACCTGAACCGTCTGATTAGCAGACAGATAAACAGTCGTTTGTTGAAACCCGCCGCCGCCGCCACCACCACCGCCAACATCAGGCGTGTAAAGGTTCGTTCCAGCACCTCCAGCACCACCACCTGCGATGCACAGCACATCAAACCAACCTGGTTGAGTAACGAAAAGCGTACCTGTCGCAGAAAACGTATGTAATTTATAAGAAACACCAGAGACGGTGATATCCGTTTCTGTTCCGCCAGATGCAATACCGTATTCGGTTGCGAGTCTTGGTTTGCGGGCTCCTGAGATACTC
>VGQR01000633.1 GCA_016882345.1 Cyanobacteria bacterium K_DeepCast_35m_m2_023 | reverse complement strand
AGAGCGGGCCCTGCTGGCCGAGATCCTGCAGCGCATTGCCCAGGAAACGGGCTGCAGCAGCGATGACCTGGCCCTGGCGGCACTCGAGCTGAGCCTGGCTGGTCAGCCCCTGTTGCTCAAAGGTGATGAGGTGTTCGCCGTCGCCAGCCGCCACAGCGACATGCAGCGCGGTGACGGCCCCACAGGCGGTCGTCGTGGTGCACCGGGCGCACGCGGCGACCGGGCAGAGCGCTGCGAGCGCAGCCCCCGTGCCAGCGACGCCGACATGGATCGTTTTCGCATCGAGCTGGGCTGGCGTGATCGCATCAAGCCGGGCAACATCGTTGGCGCCATTGCCAATGAAACCGGCTTGGCGGGCAAGGCGATCGGTCGCATTCAGATCTTTGACACCCACAGCATGGTCGACCTGCCCAAGGGCATGCCGCCCGAGGTGTTTGAAGGCCTGCGCCAGCTGCGGGTGCTCAACAAGCCCTTGCAAATCTCGCGCGTCGCCAACTGAACACGACGGGGGGCTTGTGATGGGCCCCCTTTGGATTGGCGTCAACGGGTCAGGCGCACAGCTCGGTCACATCAGGGTTCACCAGCGTTGTGAACTCCACACTGACTAGCTTTTCGACAGCGGCCACCAGGGAGCCCTGAATGTCGAGCGTCTCACTGCAGACCAATGACTGCAGCAGGTCAAAGCGATCCTGCGGGGCAAGTTCGCCATCCTCGCTCCAGGCGAGGCTCCAGGGAACAGGGGCCGTCATCGCGGGGACCTGAATCAGGATTTGCTGACAATGGGACCTTGCTGGGGATCACGGCGCCAACCACAGAATCCCTTCGGTTCTGCTTCATGCTTCTCCATATGAGATCCGTTGCAACGGCGGATCGGCCGAACCCCTGGGGCGGGGCGGGCGCCGCGGTAGGGTGGAGTTGATTCCAATGGCCTACTGGCTCCCACGGCACGCCCAGCTTCGATCTGGCAATCCTTCGGAACCTGGCAGCACAAGAATCAGTTCCAGGATTTGTTCCAGACCCTTCCATGACCATTTACGTCGGCAACCTCTCGTTCCAAGCTGAACGGGAGGATTTGCTGGACCTCTTCAGCCAGTACGGCGAAGTGCGCCAGTGCAGCCTTCCCCTCGACCGCGAAACCGGCCGCAAGCGCGGTTTTGCTTTTGTCGAGCTGAGTGATGACGCTGCTGAACAAAAAGCCATCGACGATCTGCAAGACGTCGAATGGATGGGTCGCATGATCCGCGTCAACAAAGCAACCCCCCGTGAAGGCGGCAGTGGTGGTGGCGGCGGCGGTGGCCGCGGCGGCGGTGGTAACCGCGGCGGCGGTGGCGGCTATGGCGGCGGTGGTGGCGGTGGCTACGGCGGCGGTGGCGGCGGCGGCAACCGCTGGTGATCAGCGATGGAGGGAAGCTTCCCAGTGACCCAACTGGTTTCTGGTGATCCTGCACTCACAGTTTGATTTCAACGTCCTGCTCGATCGCGGGGGACTTTGAACCGGTCAGGTCCCCCTCGACACGTGCTCCAGCTGAACGAGATTTAGCGTTTGAAACCCGGGTTCCGAGCTTGCCGCAGACCTCCTGCAGCATCAGCTCGGCCCGGGTTTTTTGTGGGCCGTTGATCACGACATCCGTTCTTGTGAGTCACGCGTGATGCCTGCTCAGCCGTCAACGCAGTCAC
>VGQR01000632.1 GCA_016882345.1 Cyanobacteria bacterium K_DeepCast_35m_m2_023 | reverse complement strand
CATAATAATGCAACCGAGGTTGTATTTTCATTTTTTTTCCTCTAGCTTCTACTAGTTAAAATATGAATACTATAGGTACGTACGCCTTGGAACTCATATATTTTTGGAGAAAATATGTTCATACCACAGCGATTGGCGAGGTATTTCTGGCACTCTTTGTTCCACTGGGAGTGTCATAATTTTTTTTTTATGCAACCCACTTAATTAGTGAGCCGTAACAAAAAAAGCAACTGGATACTTACGCAGGAAGACGAAAAACTCTACATACTTCGTAACATAGAGAATACACACCCACAACAAAAAAATATGCCAACCATGGGCGACGTCCGCCGCAGCCTCTGTTGCCATCCATGGCAGTCTTCCGCCGATTCCGGTGGATCGCTTCCACTCAGTAGGTCGTGGGAAGCGCTCTGCTTGCTTGGTTTTTGTTTTTTCACGTGGGGAGGTGAGTTTGATTGCTTTTTGTACCCATGATAGTTGAAGCAATTTTTTTCTGACACCGGCGACATCTGCCTCCGCCTCTGCCGCCGCCCGTCGCTGCACGCCGCCCATCCCGAGGCGACGCGCGTGTTAACCACGTCATATGCGATGCCCCACACGCGCGATTTGCAAAAATTCGTGCTGTGGAGGCTGCATTGGGCGTGGAAACACTCATCAAAAAAATCGGAGGGAAAAAATTTGCGACGCCTGCCACGGCCTCTGCCGGAGTCCTTGGCAGTCCGTCACCCGTTCCGGCATGACGAGCGTGCTCGCCACATAGTGGGAGACGCTGGACACGCATGGTTTTTATTGGCTTGCAACGAGGGGTGAGTTCTATCGTATTTTTTATCAATGAATTTTTAAGCGAATTTTTTTCTAACCCGGCTGATGTCCGCCGCCGCCTCTGCGACCGCTCGTCACTGTCGAACGCCCGACCCGGCGCGACAAACATGCTCGCCACATCATAGGCGCCGCCGGGTACGCGTGATTTGCTGTAAATCGCGCAGGGGGGGCTGCTTTGGATGCAAAAAAGGCGACCCATCGAAAAAATAGAGAGATACGGTGACAAGGTCTTAGTTGGCCGCCGTTTTTTATTCTTAAGCAACAACCAACCAAAAGATGGCATTCGCTATGGGTGGGGGGTATTAGGGAGGGTGCGGGACCACGGTGGAAAGCGTGGGGGGGGCGTTTCATCATCGTTTAGGGCGATGGTATAAACGACAGAAAAAATAGAAAATAATTATATCATGGCCTTAAATGGCCATCAAACAGGAGATAAACATGCAACAATCAACAAAAAATGAGCACGCTCAATGGGGGGGGATGGAACATGATGTGCGAGCGGTGGGGAGCGTGGGGGGGGGCACGATTTGATCGTTTCCACGGCGACCATGTGAAATAGTTATAAAAATAAAAATAAATTGATGCCCTTAATAAATACATTATTTTCTTAGCCCATTATTGTAATAATGTAAAACCGTTCGCATGGGTCCTTGACAGGCCCATCGCGAAGGGATTGCCGGGGGGGGGCGGCTTTATTCCAAATCCCCATGCCGCTGGACCTTGCGATCCGTCCGCCATGGTGATGCTCTTTTTTTTTTGTTTGGAAGCTTTGATTTGTGAAAATCGTACTATTCCAACGTGGGGTATCTACGAGCGGTTGCTCTCAGACTTGTGTTCTGAGAGGGAGATTGTGTT
>VGQR01000631.1 GCA_016882345.1 Cyanobacteria bacterium K_DeepCast_35m_m2_023 | reverse complement strand
CCTTACACCCCCCGCATGGGGCAAGCCCCCCGATCCGGGTGAGTGGATCGGGGGGCCTTGGGGTGCCCCGTCAGGGAACGAGGTAGAGGGCCTCCTTGCTCCGGGTGAGGGCAACGTAGTGGAGGTTTGCCTCCTGCTGGGCCTGCCACTCCAGCGGGGAGGGGATGCGAACCCGATCCGCATCGAGAAGAAACACTCGATCCGCCTCCAGCCCCTTGGCCCGATGGATAGTGGAGAGTACAACCTCCCCGGTGATCTCATCTTCGCTCTCCTCAAAGATTGCCTCGATGGCGGCGACCAGCCCCGGGAGGGTGTCCGGGACGTTTGAGGTGTAGATGACCGACAGGCACCGGAGTTGATCCCGGAGGGTCTGGAGGCGGGAGGGCTTGTTCGCCAGTACGCCACTCATCTTGGCATCATACTGATCGATCTGGTCGGGGAATTGCACCATGGGCACCTTGCCCGCCACCTTCCGGGCAAGGGCCACCAGCCCCTCCCCGATCTTCCGGCCCACGACCTTCGCCTTGATCCCCTTGCCGATCAGGGTGAAGGCCATGGATACCACCGGGGCAGTCCGGCGGCAGATCACCAGATCACCACGACGGATCTCCTCCGCAGCCCGCTCCCGGTTCAGGATCTCCACGATCCCGGTCCCGGCCCCGGGTGCCGGGGTGATCTCAGGGACCATGCGCCGGGCAAGGTCCACATGGCTAGTCGGGCACCGGAACGTAACCGACAGGGGGAACGTCTCCGCCCCGGTGGCCTCGATGATGCGATCAATGCTATCGCATCCCGCCCCGGCGAACCCGAAGATCGCCTGGGCACGGTCCCCGACAAAGATCGCCAGCCCGCCGGGGGCAAGGCTCCCAAGGGCGATGTGAAGCTGCGCCGGGGAGAGGTCTTGCGCCTCATCGACCAAGATAACCGGGTAGGTCTTGGGGTACCAGCCCATGACCCCGGGCAAGCCGATCATGTCCGCAAACGTGATCTCACGCTTGCCCGTGATGGCCAGCCGCTTAGTGGCCTCCAGCAGGGCCTCCAGCACGGGCTGGGTCTGGGCGGGGGAATAGTCCAGCCCGTAGTGGTCCAGCAGGGCCTCCGTGCCCTCCAGCGTGGGCTGGACCAGCCCCATGAGGGCGAATTCAAGGAGGCGGATCATGTCCGCCTTGTACTCCATCCTTTCCCCATCGGCCATGGCCCGCACATGCGGGAACGAGTCGAGGTGATCCCGGAGGGCGAGAGCCTTTTTCTGATTCACGGCGACCCGCTTGCCCAGTCCCTTAGTGATGGCCGACAACCCGATGGAGTAGGTTGTCTTGACGGAGGCAAGCCCCGCCAGCTTGGAGGTCATCTCCCGTGCCATCTTCTGGGAGAAAGCCATGTACATGACCTCCTCCGGCTTGCGGCCCATGGACGCCAGCAGGTTGCACACCTGCCGGAGGGTCGTTGTCTTGCCGGAGCCCGCCACGGCCTCGACAATGATCGCCCCAGAGGGCTTGAGCCGGACCCGCTCCAGCAGGGCCTCCTGCTGGGCGGAGGGGGCGGGGGTGATCATGTTGGCCATGGTGGACTCCTTCCCGGCACCGCCGGGACAATGCTGCACGCCGCAGCTACGTCCATCATATACCGCATGCAAAGATTGTCAATAGCTTTTGCGAAATTGTGAATAGCGGAACAGTAACGT
>VGQR01000630.1 GCA_016882345.1 Cyanobacteria bacterium K_DeepCast_35m_m2_023 | reverse complement strand
GCCCCACGAAGGGGGCGCTGGCGATCCTGATGACGGGCCGGTGAGGGGGCCGAAGCCCCCATCCCAGCCCTGGGGGGATCAATAGTCGTGATGCTGGAATCAGTAGTCGTGATGTAAGCATAGTGCCATTCTCAATAAGAACAGGCATATAACTCGTTTCTGTCGCTTATTGAGAAGAGTTGCCGCCCGCCCTAAAATGTTTCACACAAGGTTTCACACAAAAGCATTCGGTGACCGCAAGCAGCACCTACAAGCACCTGGAGGAACTGATACCGAAGAAGTGCTGGTTGCTGCAGTGGGAGAAGAGAAGGTCAAACTCCTGGTATTGCAAGGTCTATACAGGGAATCGCAAATACGCTTACAGAACGCTGAAGACCGAAGACAAAGAGATTGCAAAAGAAAAAGCGTATGAAGTATTCGCAGAAGTCCTAACGCAGGTCAAAAGCACTGGGACTGCATCACCAAAAACAATACGCAATTTGTGCGAGCGATGGGTCAAGAGACAGGAGATGAGAAATGCTGGAGGAAATCTCTCTACAACTCTCTTCAGAGCACATAGATTTCTTTTCCAGGTTTATGTTCCTCACTATGCAGAACACAAAGGTTGGAAACTGGTAAAAGACATTCCGCACGACGGTTGGATTGAATACCGCAAGTGGAGAATGGAAGAAGGGTGGAAACTGATTGGACTGGATGAAAAAGGGAAAGAACGCAAGTCCTCAAACCATTTAAGAAGACCACCAAAAGATTCCACCGTTAATCGGGAGGCAACAATGATTCAGGAGTGGTTCAAGTTCCTCTTGGTGCCAGAGAAACTTGCGACTGCAGCACCCGTAATCCAAAAAGCAAAGCAGAGAAGAGAAGACCCAAGCACCAAGAGAAATCGTCCATTTTCTCCAAGCGATTATTCAAAGATTCAACGCAGATTCAGAAAATGGGCAAATGAAAGGGGATTAAGCAAAGCACAGAAAGCAGAGTGGAGGATGGTTGTATATCTATTCTTTCTAATAAGCACCAATGTTGGGTGGAGACCTGACAGTGAAGGTTTGGAAATCACTTGGGACAGATTAAAGATCAGAAAACGAACAACCCGATTACCTAATGGTGAAAACAAAGATGAGTGGATTGCAAATCTTAAAATCTGGGACAGGAAGAACAGCAGAGAGAGGGAGGGGAACTTTCTTGGCGGTGAATATTTTAAAAGATTGAAAGAGTTCTATTTAGAATGCAATTCTAAAGATCCATCGTTTCATATGCCTTCAAGAAACTCACTGATATTTGCTGATCCACAAACAGGCAAAAGATTATCCTACACAAGTATTAGTTATGCCTACAAGCAAGTCTTGGAGTCACTTGGAATGAAAGACGCTTACACCTTTTACTCGTGCAGGTCATTCTATGTGAATGAACGACTCAAAGAGGGCGTTGAGGTCTTCACAGTCGCAAAGCAAACAGGACACTCAATGCAGATATGCAATCAATACTATGCAGCACTTGATATTCAGTCCCGTGCTGATGAAGCAACAAGGAGAACATATGGAAAGAAGAAAGCAGATGAAGGAGAATCTCTATTTTGATTCACGGGTCTTCTTCGGGGATGGTGCGGTTTCTGGTGTAGAGGACTTGCGGCTCGTTGGTTCAGAACCTGATTTCGGACGGTGGTGGTTCTCCTTGTGCGTTAGTCCA
>VGQR01000629.1 GCA_016882345.1 Cyanobacteria bacterium K_DeepCast_35m_m2_023 | reverse complement strand
GGACATCATATCAGCTCGTTGAGCTCCATTGGTTTATTGCTGTTCAGCCATTGCATGCACATGTGGCCGACAATCAACTGGGTGTCTTCGGCGACTTGCATGTCATTGATTGGGAAATGGATGGTCGTGTTGGCTTCTGTTTTGCATAGGCCACCGCTAAAAGCAACAATTGCAAAGGTCTGCATCCCAAGGGTCTGTGCTGTTTCAAGAGCCCGCACGACGTTTGGTGAGTTGCCGCTGCCTGACAGCACAATCAAAATGTCGTTCGGGCGTCCTTTGACTTGCAGCTGATGGGAGTAGATGTTCTCGTACCCTGTGTCGTTCGACAGACATGTGATTACGCTAGGGTTGGCTGATAGGGCTTCAACGCGAAGGCCGGGAAGACGTGGGCTAGCTCCGGACGCACCGATGCCGTAGTGAAAATCGTTTGCTAAGTGCATCGCGTTGGCCGCACTGCCACCATTGCCGCAGATATAGACATTTCTGCCGTCAACCCATGCTTGCCTCAACGCTTCTGCCAAGCGCTGAACGCTGGCCAACGTGTCTTCTGAGAAGCAGCTTTCAAGGCGTTTTATGTAAGCCCTGGCTTGATAGACAAAGCTGTTGCAGGTTCTGATGTTCATATTTCAGGGAACTGCATCTGTTGTGCCTGAGTTAATGCGTGGAGAGTGCCGATGTCCAAGTATGGTTTGTACGTATGGAAGGATTGGATACGGCCCATCAGCTGGGGGATCACCTCGGTGCTGAAGTCGCTAGGGGGTGGCTTCAGCTGCTCGAGGTGGATCAGGAAGTTGGGATTGAAGGCGTAGAGCGCAGCGTTGGCGCAGTTACCTGGAGGCTCCTCTACTTTCTCATGGAACGCCGTCACCACTCCCTCTGAATTGGTGGTTACGATCCCGCAATTGCGTGGAGTGTCGGTCTGGAACGTGAGCATCGTCAGTTCGCACCCATCTGCGCGTTGCTCATGGGCCGTGAGAAGGGGCCCGAGGCTGTCGGTCATTGCATTGTCTGCATGAATCAACAGTCCTGTGGACTCTTCGAAGAACGAGATGTTGGCACGTAATGTTCCAGCTGTACCCAGAAGATCGGGTTCATGCACGGTGCTAACCCTCATTGTAGGGCTATTCCAGTCTCGCACGAAAGCTTCCACTTGATTGGCTAAGTGATGAGTATTCACTAGCGCAGACTCGCAGCCCGCTATCTCGAGCTGTCTCAACCAGCGGCCGAGCAGCGGCTTTCCGCCAATCGACACAAGACACTTCGGAGTGTGCAAGGTGATTGGTCGCAGACGGGTTCCGAGGCCTGCAGCGAGGAGAAGGGCGCGAAAAGGCTTTTTCATACTTGGACCAGCGATGGCACTGCCTGATTCTGGATCAGATCTTTTATGGAAAGCCACGCTGTGAGGGCAGGGGAGACGGCGTCTAGCACATGGGTGCTGCCGTGGCCAGGCAGGTAAAGGATGCCGTCTTCCAGGCGTTCCGACTGCAGTTTGCACACTTTCGGACGGATTTCTTCCTTTTGGATGAGTTCGCTTTGCTCTGGCCTCAAGGCTGGGATCAGCTCCTGGGCAGCACGGATCAAGAGTGGTGGTGACGTGACCCCCTTCATTGGTCCAGGCGCAATGAGAGTGGGTGGTCATGCTGCAGCTGCTTGAGCTGCCTCCAGGGGCGTACGCCCCTGGAGGGCCGA
>VGQR01000628.1 GCA_016882345.1 Cyanobacteria bacterium K_DeepCast_35m_m2_023 | reverse complement strand
TCCCGATCCATCCGCCCCAGACCCTGCAGCAGCGCCGCGGCGAGATCGACCAGGTGCTGCTGGCGATCCCCTCGCTCAGCAGCACGCGCCGGCGCCGCATCCTTGACGATCTCCAACCCCTCGGCATCCCCGTGTTGCAGATGCCGTCTGTCGACGAAATCACCAGCGGCCGCGCCCGCATAGATGCCCTGCGCCCAATCGCGATCGAAGAACTGCTCGGCCGCGATGCCGTGCCGCCCCTCCCCCACCTGCTTGGCCCCGGCATCGCCGGTTGCTGCGTGTGTGTGACAGGCGCCGGTGGCTCGATCGGCTCGGAGCTCTGCCGCCAGATCCTCAAGCTCAACCCCCGCCGCCTGATCCTGCTGGAGCGCAGCGAACCCAGTCTCTACGCCATCCACCAAGAACTCATCGCCCTGCTGCCGTCTGGTGTGGTTCTTGAGCCGGTGCTCGGTAGCGCTGCCCATCCAGCCCTGGTGGAGCGGTTGTACAGTGATCAGCATGTGGTCGTGGTGTTCCACGCGGCCGCCTACAAGCACGTGCCCCTGGTGGAGGCCAACCCCCTGGCCGGCCTGGCCAACAACGTGCTTTCAACCCGTGTGGTCTGCGCTGCCGCCAGCCGCTGCGGCACACGCCAGGTGGTGCTGATCTCCACCGACAAGGCTGTGCGGCCCACCAACATCATGGGCGCCAGCAAACGCGTCGCCGAACTGGTGGTGCAGGCCAGTGCCATCGAGCAGAGCAGCACCCGTTTCGCGATGGTGCGCTTTGGCAACGTGCTGGGGTCGTCCGGCTCGGTGGTGCCCCTGTTCCGCCGCCAGATCTCCGAAGGCGGCCCGATCACCCTCACCCACCCAGAGATCATCCGCTACTTCATGACGATTCCAGAGGCCGCCCAGCTGGTGCTGCAGGCAGCGGTGCTCGCCGAAGGCGGCGATGTGTTCCTGCTCGACATGGGCGAACCGGTGCGCATCAAAGACCTGGCCGAACAGATGGTGCGGCTCTCCGGCCTCAGCCTGCGCACCCCTACCAACCCCAACGGCGACATCGAAATCATCTGCACCGGCCTTCGCCCCGGCGAAAAGCTCTACGAAGAACTCCTGATCGACGCCGCTTCCGAACCCACTGCCCACCCGCTGATCTACCGCGCCTGTGAGTCATCCCTGCCGCCTGAGCAACTGTGGCCGTTGGTCGATTCCCTCGAGATCGCCATCACCCGCCAGGACACCCCCACCGCTCTAACAATTTTGGTCCAGTTGGTGCCTGAATGGCGACGGGATGGTGTGCCGTCTGTGGGAGCCCCTTTTCAGGAGGCAGGGTGATGATACTAAGGACATGAAGTCTGTATTGTCTGCAGCTGCCGGTTCCACCGAATGTCTGCCGTGGCATTGCTTCACCCTATTCACCTCTGCAATCTGTCTAGCTGAGTCAAAATCGTTGCATTCAGCTTGTAGGCCAGTGGATGGTTCTACGCAACCAAAATCTCTACAAGTGGTGAATTTCTGTCTCCAAAAGTTCAAGTCTTGACTGATGAATTGCTCTCCACAGTTGCAGGCCATGTGTTTGGTCCGAGTGCTACTTCTGAGCCAGTGAATTAATGAAAGTTGGCCGAAAAGTTGCATCTACATGCAGTCAGGCTAGCTTGAATGTCGCTCTAGAGTCTGCCAATGAGAGCCTGCATTACGTTTTCAAT
>VGQR01000627.1 GCA_016882345.1 Cyanobacteria bacterium K_DeepCast_35m_m2_023 | reverse complement strand
ATCGAGGGTGGTGGCACCGATGCAGCGCAGTTCTCCGCGGGCCAGCATCGGTTTGAGCAGGTTGCTGGCATCCATGGCGCCGCCGGTGGCACCGGCCCCCACCACGGTGTGGATCTCGTCGATGAACAGCACGATCTGCCCTTCGGAGGCGGTGACCTCCTTGAGCACGGCCTTGAGCCGTTCTTCAAATTCGCCGCGGTATTTGGCGCCGGCGATCAGGGCACCCATGTCGAGTGAGACGAGCTGACGGTTCTGCAACGCCTGCGGCACATCGCCGTTGACGATGCGCTGGGCCAGGCCTTCAACGATGGCGGTCTTGCCGACGCCGGGCTCGCCAATCAGCACCGGGTTGTTCTTGGTGCGGCGGCTGAGGATCTGGATCGTGCGGCGGATCTCCTCATCGCGACCGATCACCGGATCGAGCTTGCCCTCGCGGGCGGCTTTGGTGAGGTCGCGACCGTATTTCTCGAGCGACTCGTAGGTGCCTTCGGGGTTCTGGTCACTCACCTTCTGGGATCCGCGCACGGCATTGACAGCGTCTTTGAGTTTGGCCGCATTGGTGCCGGCCTGGCTGAGCAGCTGCTTGCCGCAGCGATCATCGATCGCCAACGCCAGCAGCAGGTGCTCAATCGCGATGTAGCTGTCGCCATAGCTGGCCTTGAGGGCATCGGCCTGATCAAGCACGGTGCTGAGCCCCTTGCCCAGGTAGACGTTGTCGGGAGCGGCCGTCAGCGACGGCTGGCCGGCAATGAACGCATCAACCCGCTGGCTGAGGGTGCCCACATCGACCCCACCCTTCTCAAGGATGCGGCCGGCCAGCCCCTGCTGCGCCAACAGAGACGCAAACAGATGCTCGCTCTCCATCTGCTGCTGGCGGCGCTGCTGGGCCAGCTGCTGGGAAGCGACGATCGCGCCCCAGGCCTTTTCGGTGAACTGCTCAGCGGTGGGATGCATGCGGGGCTCCCGAATTGGAACTCATCTGACCGTATGGGGAATGGCCATGGCCCACACCCCGGCCAACCGAACCGAACAGTGCGGCCAGCCGCCCCCATGGTGGACAGACCGCCAACCGATGGCGGGTCAACCGAACCACGACGGCACAGGCCTGAGCCAGCAATGCGTCAACAGGTTGCGACCATGGGGCAAAGCAGCGGCTGGGCGCTAACTAAGGGGGTCGTTGCTTGTCATGCAATGGTTCGCTGGCGTCTGTTGACCCCCGCCCTGCTGGCGGGCACCGTGCTGCTCTGCAGCGGTCCAGCAGAGGCCCGTTTTGAAGGCGGTGGCGGTGGCGGCGGGTTTCGTGGTGGCGGCGGAAGCTTTGGCGGTGGCGGTGGCGGTTTTCGTGGTGGCGGTGGGGGTGGGGGCGATGCCTATCGCTTCAGTGCTCCGCGCATCGAATCGGCCCCCATCGAACGCAGCGCACCAGCCGTCCCCCGCATCAGCGAGGGGGGGGTGGCGTTTTCATGGCGGTGGCGGTGGCGGCAACCGGTTGATCGACAGACCCGCTGAACGCTCCCTCGATCAGGGATACCGCGGCAGCCACCCGCTCTATGGCGACGGGGCCCGCACCCCTTGGACCGGCCACAACATCTCTGCCGATCAGTTCCGCCGCATGAACCAGGGCGGTTGGAACCGCTACGGCAACTTCGACAACGACCGCTTTAACCGCAACATCAACGTCGACAACAACTTA
>VGQR01000626.1 GCA_016882345.1 Cyanobacteria bacterium K_DeepCast_35m_m2_023 | reverse complement strand
TAGGTGTAGAAGGCCGAGACCAGCAGCTTGCTGTTGACCGACAGGTCCGCGCGAAAGCCGTAGTTCTGGTTGCCGGTGCCGCCGCCCACGCCGCCTGAGCCGGGGCTCACCTGCTGAAAGCTGAGCGTGGCGTATCCGTCCTCCAGAAACGTTGCCACCGGCAGTTGCCCCAGGCGCAGCAGCGGCGGGTAGCTGTCGGCAGGCGGCGGCAGGTCTTGGCGGCGTTCTTCTGCTTCCGCCAGGGTGAGCGGCGGCCCCAAGCCCGTGGGGGGCGTGGCTGGGGCGATCAGGGTCTCCTCACCCGGCGGCACGGGCTTCCACACGGGCCCTCTGGCCGCCTCTGCAGGCCCGGCGCCGCCAGCAGCGGCAGTGCCCTCGGCGCTCACCACCGGTCTCCAGATCGGCGCGGCGGCGGGGGTGGCGCTGCCAGGCACCGGCACAAACGCCGGGCCTGCCCCGATTGGCGTGGGAGCAACCGGTTGCCAGCGCACCTGGGCGGGCGGCGGCGCGTCAGGCGTCATCGCCCGCCTGGGGGTCGCTCAGCAGCACCAGGCCGGCCACGGGCTTGGCCTGCAGCAGCAGGTCCTGCTGCAGCTGGCTCAGCGCGTCTTTGTGGGCCACGCCCAGGGCGGCCACCAGCAGCTGGGCCTGGCAGCGGCCGGCCTGCAGCAGATCGCTGCCCAGCAGCACCTGGGCGGCCGGGTCGCTCTGCTGCAGCGTGGCCTGCAGCGCCTGGGCCAGATGGGCGCCCCGCTCACCCAGGGGCCCCGCGGGGATCAGGGCCACCTGCGGACACCCCTGCAGCGGCCCATGGGCCAGCAGCTCCAGCAGCCCGCTCCAGCGCTCCGCATGGCTGCTATTCAGCTGGCCCAGCAGCGGATAGGGCAGCAGCTCCAGCAACTCTTCGGTGTGAAACACCAGCCCGCTGCGCCGCTCCAGCAGCAGGGCGCCGCCGGCTCCGCCCAGCAGCCCGGCCAGCAGCCCGATCGCCAGGTTGAAGGCGGGGCGGGGCTTGATCGGCCGGTCGCTCAGGGTGGGTGCCGAGATCAGCTCCCAGGGCTGCGAATCGCGGGCCAGCTCCAGCTTCTGCTGCTCCAGGTTGTTTTCCAGGTTTTGCAGGATGCTGGCGTCGCGGTTGGCATCGCGGCTGAGCTGCTGAAAGGTTTCCACCACCCCGGGGGGGCGCTGCAGGGCCTTGAGCTGCGATTGGGCCAGGCCGATGGCGCTGCGGATCTCCTGCGCCAGTTCGCGGTTTATCACGGCGATCAGCACCCGCCGCTGCTTCTGCAGGCTCACCACGATCGGGTCGTTGTCTTGAAAGCGGCTGCGCCGCTCTGCGATGGCGCGATCGAGCTCCTGCAGGCTGGCGCTCGACGCACCACTGCCTCCCACCAAGGCGCCCAGCACGCCCCCCGTACCCGCGCTGCTGGTCATGTTGATCAGCTCCCGGTCGCCGGCGCGCTGCACCCGGGCCAGCTGAAACTGCAGATCGAAGATCCGGCGGTTCAGCTCGCTCTGCTGCGTCTTGAGGCTGCCGGCGTTGCCCCCGCCGGCGATCGCCGAGATGCCGCTGAGCAGGCTGCCCAGGCCGCCCCCCTCACCCAACACACCAATGCTGCCCGACCCGCCGCCGCTGGAGGGCACGGCATCGGCGTTGGTGAGGGTGTAGCGGTTGGCAAAGGCTTCGGCGCGGG
>VGQR01000625.1 GCA_016882345.1 Cyanobacteria bacterium K_DeepCast_35m_m2_023 | reverse complement strand
ACACGATCGTCACCGCCCTTGCTAAACATGGCGGGCACTACAGCCACAACGCGGCTGGACCGTTGCGTTTCTTTGGTCCGCGCATCGTGCCGGTGCCGTTTGATGACCGCACCTACAACATCGACGTCGAACGTCTCGATGCGCTGCTGGCGGCCGAACACCCCAGCCTGCTGGTGGTGGGTTGGAGCGAGTTCCTGTTTCCCCATCCGCTGCAGGAGATCCGCACGATCTGCGACCGCCACGGCACCCGGCTCATGTACGACATGTCCCATGTGGCGGGGCTGCTGGCCGGTGGGGCCTTCCAGCCCCAGGCGGGGGCGCTGGCTGACATCGTCACCAGCAGCACGGGCAAATCGCTGCATGCCCCCGACCACGGGCTCTGCCTGTTCAATGACGAGCAACTGCGCCCAGGCGTTCTTGATGCGGTGATGCCGCTGTTGACCTCCAACACCCACCCCCATGAACTCGCTGCCCTGGGCATCGCCCTGGCCGAGATGAAGGCCTTCGGGGCCGACTACGCCGCGCAGGTGGTGCGCAACACCAAAGCCCTGGGGCGGGCCCTGGCCGAGCAGGGCATCGACGTGCTGTACTGCAATCTCGACTACTCGGAGTCGCACACCCTGTTGATCGCCTACGAACGCAGCGACTTTGCCGTGGCGATGCTCGATCGCGCCGGTCTGTCCGTCAATGCCACACCCCTGCCCTGGGATGAGGGCGACACCGCCGGTGGCCTGCGCATCGGCACCCAGGTGGTGACCCGCCGCGGCCTGCGCGAAGCCGACATGGAGCCGGTGGCCGAAGCCATCGCCAGGGTGCTGCTGCATGGCGACGATCCGATCGTCGTGCAGCACAGCCTTGTCACCCCTCTGGCGAGGGCCTTTCAACGGGTGGAGTTCAGCTTTGACACGTCCTTTCCCTTCAATCACACCTGGCAGGACACCCCTTATCGCGACACAACCAGTTGGACAGCAGCCGTGCCGGCCCCCGCGACGGATGACAACGACGCCGTTGCGTTGGCGCTACGGGTTCCGGCCTTCCACGCGCTGTCCGTCCACGAGATTGCGACGTTGACGTCCGACCTCAGCGTCCAGACCCTGGCAGCGGAAGCGCTGCTGCTGCGCCGGGGTGACAGCGCCGACAGTGTGTATTTCGTGCTCAATGGCTGCTTGCAGGTTCTGGGCCCCGATGACCACAGCGTCATCGCCGAAGTCGGAGAGGGCCGGCATGTCGGCGAAATGGGCGTGATGCTGAAGCGCCCCCGCGCCAACACCGTGACGGTCAGCTCGGGAGGCCCCGCCACCCTGTTGCGCATGCAAGCCGAGGCCTTCTGCAGCTTGCTGCGGCGTCATCAGTCGGTTGCCAACCACTTCAATCGCCACCTGCAACGCATCGCCGCAGGCGACAGCTGAGAGAGGCAACATCACAGTGATGGTGATACCCGCCACGGTGTTTTGGCTGCTGCTGGGCCTGGCCGCTCTGGGTTTGCTGGCCTTGGGTGTCGATCTCGACGGCCTGATGGCCGTGGCGATCGCCGCCTTGCTGCTGTCGTTGCTGATGGCTTGGCTGACCTGGCCCGCAACGATGCAGGCCCTGCTGTTTGTTGGCACGACGCTGGCGGTGCTGGCTGGACTGCAACGGCTGTCGCAGCGGCGACGCAGCCGCGCCATCTCCGCCGCAGAGAGCGCCAACGAAGCC
>VGQR01000624.1 GCA_016882345.1 Cyanobacteria bacterium K_DeepCast_35m_m2_023 | reverse complement strand
GCGCTCCTGGATAGCTGTTCAGCAATCTCATGGGCGCGATGACTTCTGAACAGGCTGCGCAATTGATTGACGACACCCTCGATCTCGTGCATCAACGTCTACAGACTTTGCAAGCTCTGTCCTTGCAGGGAGAGCAGCAGGCTTTGGCCAATGAGTTTCGCGAGTGGCGCCACCCTAAGGGCGGCCACATCGATCTGATGGTCTTTCCAGGGTTTTCGGGGCCCTGATCTGTTGGTTGACCGGCTCGTTTAAGACTGTGGCGGTTGAGACTGGGCCGCAAGCCCCGATCGAGGCCGACGAGCGTGCCCACCGACGACACCATCGCCGCCATCGCCACCGCCGTGGCCGCGGGCGAAGGCAGTGTTGCCATCGTTCGCATCTCGGGCCCCAGGGCCGAGGCCATTGGCCGCCAGCTGTTTGTTGCCGCCGGTCGCCAGCCGTGGGAGAGCCATCGCGTTCTCTATGGCTGTGTGGTCGATCCGCAGACCGGAGAGCGGGTTGACGAGGCGCTGCTGCTGTTGATGCGGGCTCCCCGCAGCTTTACCCGCGAAGACGTGGTGGAGCTCCACGGCCATGGCGGTCTGGTGTGCGTGCAACGGGTGTTGGCGCTGGTGTTGGCGGCGGGCGCCCGCCGGGCCCATCCGGGTGAGTTCAGCCAGCGCGCCTTTCTGAACGGTCGCCTCGACCTCACCCGCGCTGAGGCCCTGGGTCAATTGGTGGCGGCGCGCAGTCAGCGGGCGGCTCAGTTGGCGATGGCAGGCCTCGATGGCGGCCTGCAGCAGCGCCTTGGGGGGTTGCGCTCGCGCTTGCTCGATCAGCTGGCTGAGCTCGAAGCGCGGGTCGACTTTGAAGACGATCTGCCGCCGCTCGACGGCACTGCCGTGGTGGCTGAGCTGCAGGCCGTCCGCGGCGAGCTCGAGCAGTTGGTGCGCGAGGGACGCCAGGGTGAGCTGCTGCGCCAGGGGTTGCGGGTGGCGATCATCGGGCGGCCCAACGTGGGCAAATCGAGTCTGCTGAATCGCCTCAGCCAGCGTGAGCGGGCTATCGTCACCGACCTGCCGGGCACCACCCGCGATCTGCTCGAGAGCGAGCTGGTGCTCAACGGGGTCCCCTTGACCCTGCTGGATACCGCCGGCATCCGTGAGACCAGCGACCCGCTCGAGCAGATGGGCATTGAGCGCTCCAAGGCCGCTCTCGCCGGGGCCGATGCGGTGCTGCTGGTCTTTGATCTGGCCGTCGGCTGGCTGCCGGCGGATCAGGCCCTGCTCGGCCAGGTGCCCGTCGGGGTTCCGCTGCTCGTCGCCGGCAACAAGGCCGATCTGACAGGCCAGCCGGTGGGACCGCTGCCCGGCCAGGCCGAGGTGGCATTCAGCGCCCTCAGCGGTGCAGGCGTCAGCGACCTGGTCGACGCCCTGCTGGCCCGCTGTGGTGCGACAGCGCTCGAAGGGCTGCAGGTGGCTCTCAATGAGCGCCAACGCGATCTGGCGTCGTCGGCGGCAACCAGCCTGGCGCAGGTGCAGCAGGCCGCCGATCAGCCGCTCCCCTGGGATTTCTGGACGATCGACCTGCGCGCCGCCGTGCGCGCCTTGGGGGAAATCACCGGAGAAGAGGTCAGCGAGGCCGTGTTGGATCGTGTCTTCTCGCGCTTCTGCATTGGCAAGTGAGCGAGCGCATCGACAATGGAGGTGCGCGCCGAT
>VGQR01000623.1 GCA_016882345.1 Cyanobacteria bacterium K_DeepCast_35m_m2_023 | reverse complement strand
GGCACCATAATAAGCGAAATGGAACCGTCTGGAAACGCCATGGTGCAGTGGGAGTATCAGGTCATCCGACTCAACATCGAGCCCCCTGTGGCCGAGAACCCGCAGCACAAAAACACAGGTCAAGCAGACGACAAGAACAAAACAATGTTCAGCGAGGCCTATCTGAAGGAGGAATTTCCGCGCTTTTACGATTCCAAAGATCAAGCCAAGCAAGCCCAGGCGCAACAGCAGGCCGATCCGGCGTTCCAGCTGCAGGACTTTCTAAACAGCCAGGGGCAGCAAGGGTGGGAACTGGTGGGGTTCCAGCACGCCATGCCACACGTGTTCATCGTATTCAAAAAGCCCGTAGGGGAACAGGACGGCGCAGCATCAGCTTCGACTGTTCAGGCCGAACAATTAAAGCTGAGCCTCGACCTGGCCAACCGGGCCCTGGCCATCATCGAGAAGCAGGGGGGGGTAGCGGGTTTCGCTGACGACCCTGGAGCAGGTTGTCCTGCCGCCGGGGCTGGTTGCTGCTGCTGACGGCTGATCTGTTGAATCAGGTTGACCATACGGCCGCTGGGGACAACCCGGAGTTGTCCAGCGCGCGATTCGGGCTCATTGCGCAAAAAAGCAATGAAATTGTTGAGCGGAATCGCCACCACCTTGGGCTTGGTGGCCGCAATCTGGGGTGACTCCTTGACGGCTCGCTCAACGATGCCCTGGACAAAATCGGCCTCTGTCGAGCAGGGCACAAATTGCTTGCCCTTCTCAGGTCCTTCATTGCTGCTGACCAGCAGGCCTGGTTCTGGGCAGAACACCATCGGCTGCAATTGGGCGATCTGGGCGGCCTGCTTGGCAGGCACCTTCTGGACGTTCAACAGTGTTTCGGCGATTGCCGTCTGAGCTGGATCGGGAGCGATCACCCCCAAGCGTTTGGGATTGGCCTGCAACAGTGGCGTCAGGATTTGATTGAAGCGCGCCAGGCTGACGGGGGCAAAGCGCAGCGTTTTGGCCAGCTGGGGCTTGAGGCCATATCGCTTGCCAGCGGTGATGTCTTCGGCAGCCGCAATCGACATGGCAGCCAAATAGGTCTCCGCGCTCTTGCCATCAATCGTGGCCTTGACGACGGCAGGCTGACCTTTGTCGTCAACCGCCATCAGCATCAGTATCGTGTCGAGCTTTTCGCTGACCTGGGCTTCAGGTAAAGCGAAGGCCGCCATCGGGGCAGAGACACCAAGCAGCACCAAGGCGGCTGCGGCAGATGGACGCAGAGCAGAATGAAGACGATTGTTGAACCACAACCTGGCGCTGCGCTGCAGCATGGGGAGAGTCAGCGTGTCGGCAAAATTGTAGGCACAACCGTCAGCGTGATCGGCTCAACCAACTCAACAGGCGCTGACTCACCGTCGAAAACGAGAAGGATGATTGACCCAGTTGGCCCGGCTGTCCTGGTGTGATCTCAGGGCCGATGACGTCAAGACTGCTCAGCTCATTGGCGTTGACTCCAGCGCCACAGCCTGCCGGGCTGACGCAGACCTCTTGGCCCGGCTGCAATCTGCCGATTAGTTGATTGCATTATGGAATGTGATATCAGCACTGCAACCGAACCACTGTTGACAGTCCCAAGTTAGGGATCACTCATCCTTGATCTCGGAGCCTTCTGGTTGGGGATCAAGGGGTTGGATACCGCTGCTGTCAATCTCTTCACGGATCCCCCTCA
>VGQR01000622.1 GCA_016882345.1 Cyanobacteria bacterium K_DeepCast_35m_m2_023 | reverse complement strand
AGTCACCAGTGGGATCGAGGATCCCGGGGCGTAGGTGAAGCGGTAGAGCGTGTCGAAATCGTCGTCGGCGATGGGAGGCATCGATGGCCATCCCAGACCGGCAGCCAACTCCGGCAGATGGCGATGTTCCCAGAAGAGCACCAGCAATCCACCTTGGAGGGCGCGGTTGCCCAGCATCAACTCACCTGAGCGCCTGGAATCCTTCAGAGAGGTGCGATCAAGCCGGATGTTCACCCCACTGGCCACCGCCAGGGGAACGGCCGTTTGATAGCTGCGAGCGTTCTTGCTGGTGTCTGGATCGAGCGCAAAGGTGATGATTTGCGTGGGCGAGCCAAAGCAGGCGGGGATCACGCTGGCCAGAGCCAACGCGCGCTGGAAACCAGCGGGCGAGAGGTTGTAGTGATGCGCTGCAGGATCCTTGTGGCCATGGCGCATCAGGAGCACCTGAGCCGGAAGGGAGCGCACCGGTTGGCACAGCAGAACAAAGCCAGCCAAACTCAGTGGGATGGCGACCAAGGCCTGAATCAGCGGAGCTGCCATCGAGCGCCGGCACGCCATCGAACACACCGTTGAGTGTGAAGCCAATGCCGGCGACCACCATCAAGCCGGCGACATGAACAGGTGCATTGCAACACCGCCCGCTGAGGCTGCAGCCGTGCACAGTTTCACGGGCAGCGATCCGCAGCGCCATGCCACAACTCGCGTGGACGGCCAAGGTGCATCAGGCCAGCATCCTGCGCCTGCGGCCGTTGATCGCCAGCAGCCTCGATCTGGAGCTGCAGCGCCGCCAGTGCCGCGATGGCTTCCTACTGCTGCGGGAAGTGGGGCTACCGCGCCAATGCCAAGCCGAGGCGGTGGTAGTCACGCTGCATTGGAAGGATTCACGGTCGAGCCTCTGCCACATCAGTGTGTCGAGCGAGGAGCACGATCATCCGGAATCCACCCGCTGCTGGGATGTGGCGGTTCGGCTAAGGCGTCTGCTCAGGCCAACCCAGCCATAACCTGAGCACAACCTCAGGCCCGTACAACAGAAGCAATCACCAGGCGTTCCATGGCCCCGGCTCAGCTGCCCCAGGAGCTGTATCTCAATCGTGAGCTGAGCTGGATCCGGTTCAACCAGAGGGTGCTGGCGCAGGCACTGAATCCCCGCACGCCGCTGCTGGAGCAGGCGAAGTTCAGCGCCATCTTCAGCAACAACCTGGATGAATTCTTCATGGTGCGGGTGGCGTCGCTGCAGTCGCAACTGCATGCCGGCGTGCAGGCGCTCAGTGAAGACGGCCTCACACCCCGGCAACAACTCGATCAGATCCGCCAACAGCTTGAACCGCTGCTCCAGCAGCAGCAGGATCACTACCGTGGCAGCCTCAAAAGCAACTTGGCGGATCAGGGAATCCTGCTGCTCGACTACGAACAACTCTCGCGCAAACAGAAAGACTGGGCGAATAGTTATTTCCATACCTCCGTGTTCCCGGTGCTCACGCCCTTGGCCGTGGATCCAGCACACCCGTTCCCCTTCATCAGCAATCTGAGCCTCAATATTGCGGTAACCATCCGCGATCCCAACACCCAGCAGCGCCAGTTCGCACGCATCAAGATTCCGCAGAAAAACCTGCCGCGATTTGTGAGCATTCCGGCGGAGCTGCACGGTGGGCGCTCACCCCAGCCACTGTTTATGGGCTTGCCGCTTGAGCAGTTAGTGGCATTCA
>VGQR01000621.1 GCA_016882345.1 Cyanobacteria bacterium K_DeepCast_35m_m2_023 | reverse complement strand
GCTGATCACCACCCTTAAGCTGATTGCGGGCAACCACGGTCAGCTCAAATCTCGGAATCCCCAAAGCCCTCCGCCTTCGCGGGGGGCTTTTTGGTGTGTTCGATGGGCACAACACAGGGTCAACGTGACCCCAGCGCTCGCAATTGCTCGGATGTGCAGGGAACCAGCGAGGTTCAGAGATCACACCTGACGATCACGAGGCAACGAGCCACAAAGACGCAGGGATTTTGAAGCCAGGCTTGACTGCTCTCGATGGTGGACAGTGGTCCACGTGCAGGGTCAGCGCTGACGTATCGGTCCGTCGCGATCCGAGCGGTACAGCAGTTGGGCGGCAGGAAGCTGCTCGCTCAACAAGGCCATGACACGCTCAAAACAGGCCTTGCTTTGTGGGGCTCCCTTGCCCATGCCCTCTCGGCTGCTCACCAACAGCGTGATCTCACCGTGGCTCCGGAACTCGAGCAGAAGCTGCACACTCAACCCCTGGGGAGGCAGCAGCAGGGCCATCGAGGCGTTGCGACGATCGAGCCAGGTGAGCTCAACATTGAATGCGCCTGCAAGGCGTTCAGCCACCTCATGCTGAGCACCCATCTCAAGCGACGGGCAATGGAATTGGGATTC
The DNA here is from genome assembly GCA_016882345.1 of Cyanobacteria bacterium K_DeepCast_35m_m2_023. Next base: position 1,089 of record VGQR01000621.1, on the reverse strand, counting down.
GTAGCGGGCCATCTGGAGACCATACAGAAAAGCCTTCACCCAACGAGCGGTGTGGCAGAGCAACACAGCCGGCCTGGGGCCGGCTGCTCGGCACAGTCAGATCGCAGCACGGGCCATCAGCGCCCGCACACTGGGATAGCGCAGCTGCCGCGCCCATCCAAGCCATGCCAACAGACGGATGAAGCGGTAGGTGGGATCGGGCAAAGCCACAATCTGGCCGCCTCTGACCGTGTAACCCTGGCGCACCGATCCTTGAAAGGCGTGGTGAAGGTTGTGCCACCCCTCTCCAAAGGTGATCAACGCCACCCAGCGATTGTTGCGGCTGGCATCACCTGTGGCGAAGGGCTGCTCACCGGACAGATGGGCCACCGAGTTGACGCTGGCCACGGCGTGAAAGAGGACTGTGGTGCTCAGGCAAAAAGCCCCCAACCATTCCCAACCACCAAGCTGCCACGACAGCCACGCCAAGACCAGGGGCGGCACGACATGCAGGCGATCGATCAGGCGCAACACAGGGTCGGCCTCTAGAGAGGCAGGCAAACCAACGGGGTGAAAGTCGGCGGTCAGCAACCAGCCCAGCTGGGAGCGCCAGAACCCTCGCCAACCCCGGTGCGGATGCAGGGGGGTGTGGGGATCGTTGCCTGTGTCGACATGGCGATGGTGCTGCTGGTGGTGGGCCGTCCACCAGCTCGGCCCCATCTGTCCGGCCGATGCCGCCAGCAGCGAACCCAGCCACCACACCAACCGCGGTGCCTGGTAGCTGCGATGAGCGATCAGGCGGTGATAGATGGTCGTGATCGCGAGCATCCGCACCAGATAGAGGAACACGGCCCAGAGCAGCGCAGTCCACCCCAGGCCGTTCAACAGCAGCAACAAGCAGCCAAGGTGGGCGAGGCCGATGAAGACGGGGCCTAGCCCATGAAGCAACCGCCGTCCTGAACCATCAACACAGGCTGCCGAAATGAAGAACGTCAGAACGGGGACTGAATTGATCACCCTAACGGCTGGCCCATCGCCCAGGCCTCAGTGCAAGGTCCTAGCGCCGCCACAGGCCCAGCCACTCATGGGTGCGCTCGGGCGCAGAGCCTT
>VGQR01000620.1 GCA_016882345.1 Cyanobacteria bacterium K_DeepCast_35m_m2_023 | reverse complement strand
CAGGTCGCCGGCCACCACCACGTCCCAGAGAACGGCGCGGCACAACCGATCGCTGGTGGCGCGGCCAAAACCCACCAACCGCTTGCCCCGCCACAGGCTCACCACCGCGTCACTGCCCGCCAGCAGGATCCTCAGCTGGGCGTGACTGCGGCCCTGAGCCCAGAAGGCATGTTTGTCGAGCAGGCGCTGCAATTTGAGCAGGCCGCGGCTGGGCCGCAGGCCGGGGCCAAGACCCAGCCAGCGCAGGCCCGGGGCGCCCGGGGCGTGCTGGATCAGCCGGTAGGGGTGCGCAACCATGGCAGGATCCGCCTGAAGGGGATTCAGGCTGTGGGCCCACAACGCAAAGGCATCATCCTCGCCGGCGGGAGCGGCACCCGCCTGCACCCGATCACCCAGGCCGTCAGCAAACAATTGCTGCCGGTCTACGACAAGCCGATGATCTATTACCCGCTCACCACCTTGATGTTGGCGGGGATTCGCGAGGTGCTGGTGATCACCACGCCCCAGGACGCCGCCGCTTTTGCGCGGCTGCTGGGCGACGGGTCCCGTTGGGGAATGGCCATCCGCTACGCGGAGCAGCCCAGTCCCGATGGACTGGCCCAGGCGTTTGTGATCGGCGCCGACTTCCTCGCCGGCGCGCCAGCGGCGCTGGTGCTGGGCGACAACCTGTTCCACGGCCACGACCTGATGCCCCAGCTGCAGGCCTGCAACGGCCCTGGGGCGGGGGCGACCGTGTTCGCCTATGCGGTGCGCGATCTCGAGCGCTATGGGGTGGTGGAGTTTGCCGACGATGGTCGGGTGCTCAGCATCGAGGAAAAACCCAGCCGGCCCCGCTCCCGTTATGCGGTGACCGGGCTCTATTTCTATGACGACAGCGTGGTGGCGCGGGCCAGTCGGCTGCGTCCCTCGGCCCGGGGAGAGCTGGAGATCACCGATCTCAACCGCCACTACCTCGACGAGGGGCTGCTGCGGGTCGAGCTGATGGGCCGCGGCATGGCCTGGCTCGACACCGGCACCTGCGACTCGCTGCACGAGGCGTCGAGCTACATCCGCACCCTCGAGCGCCGCCAGGGGCTCAAGGTGGGTTGCCCCGAAGAAGTGGCCTGGCGCCTGGGCTGGATCGATGATGCCCAGCTGGCGGCCTTGGCGGCGCCGCTCAGGAAGAGCGGCTATGGCGACTACCTGTTGCAGCTGTTGGGCGTACAGTGGATTGTGCACAAGACCACGTCCTGCCCGCCATGAACGTTGTGGTCTTCGGTAGTACGGGGCAGGATGGGTCGCTGTTGTGCCGCTCGTTGTTGAGCCAGGGACATCACGTCATTGGTGTATCGCGATCGTCGACTCCCAATGTCGCGCTGCACAGCCAGCTTGGTATTGCTGGTCAAGTCGAAATGATTGCCGCCAGCATTTTTGACTTTCGCGAAGTGTTGAGCATTGTTGATCAGTATGAGCCTGGAGAAATTTATAATTTAGCTGCCCAGTCTTCGGTGGCTCTGTCGTTCAAGCAGCCGCTGGACACTTTCAATAGCATCATCAATGGCACAATTAATTTGCTGGAGGTGCTGCGTTTTGTCAATTATGCGGGGCGCATTTATTTTGCTGGTAGCAGCGAAATCTTTGGCAATGTCAAGGTGCCGGCCAATGTGCACAGTTCGCGCTGGCCGAAAAGTCCCTATGCGATTGCCAAGGATGCCAGCTTCAACACGGTC
>VGQR01000619.1 GCA_016882345.1 Cyanobacteria bacterium K_DeepCast_35m_m2_023 | reverse complement strand
GGATCTAATTCGTCTGCTGTGACAATCCAAGGACCAACCGGATTAAAAGTTGGGAAAGATTTACCTTTTACCCATTGACCACTTCTTTCAATTTGCCAATGACGCTCGGAAACATCTTGAGAAATGGTGTAGCCAAGGATGTGCTCTTTAGCTTTGGCAGGGGAATCTAAATAAAGAGCATCTTTACCAATTACAACACAAATTTCTACTTCATAATCTGTTTTAACTGAGTTTGGCGGAATAACAATGTCATCAAAGCCACCAATAACAGTATCTGGTGCTTTCATAAAAATCACAGGTTCTTTTGGAGGTTCAGCTCCTGATTCTTTAGCGTGCTTGGCGTAATTAAGTCCTACACATATTGCCTTTGTTGGTCTTGCAACTGGAGAACCAAGTCTGTAATCTGCAATCTTAACTTTTGGTCTAGTTGTTAAATCAAGTTTCTTTAATTTCTCAATTGCTCCATTAGAAAGTGTTTCACGATTAAAATCTGCAACTACATCATCTACAAAAACTGCTTCAGTATCACTGATAACTATGGCTGGTTTTTCAGAATCAAAATTTCCCAAGCGAGCTAATTTCATATTTCTACCTTTCTATGCAAAGCCTAGTCTTTCGCTTAACTCTTTTTACGAACCAAATAGGGTGGTCTTTTTTCCTTTAATTGCTGGCTCACAAATGAAAGTCATCCCAGCTTGGGGATTTTTTCCCATTTCATTGTTGTGAGCTGTTGTAATCACCAATTGGTCTAAATCTTTACCAGCAAAGGCGCATGATGTGGTGTAGGAGACAGGAAGATCAATTTTCTCACTTAGTTTGTATTTCTCGTCATATCTTCTAACTTGTGATCCATCCCAAAAAGCAATCCAGAGTCCATCTTCGCCATCTACACACATTCCATCAGGTATTTCATTTTCCCCAAATTTAACCACAGTTCTTCGATCAGTTATTTCTTGACCATCGTAGGAAAAAGCATCAACGCAATATTCAAGGGAATCAATGAAGTAAAAAGTTTGAGTATCTACTGACCAATCAAGACCATTGGCCAGTGTTACATCACTGAGTAATTTCTTTATTTCACTGCCATCTTGAGAAATTCGATAAAGCCCACTTGCTTTGGGCACAAGATCATAGGAAAGAGTTCCAAGAAATAGATCTCCTGTGTGAGAAACTTTGGCATCATTCCAACGTGATTTAAATTGATCTTTTTCTCTTCCAGGAAGTTTGGTAATTTCTCCTTCTGCATTTCTTAAAACTGGTCCATTAGCTGTTCCTAAAACATCTCCCCCATTAGTTCTAGGAATTGCAAAACCGACATGATCATCTAAGTTGTATTCAGAAGTTTTACTTGTTTCAAGATTTTTACTTAAGACTTTGCCGTTTAAAATATCAACCCATTGCACGTGGTTATTATTTTCACCAGTTGCAGTGGGACCTTCTCCTAACCAGCAACGACGATCATCAAATACTTCAACTGAAATCATTTATTTAGGTGGAACTCTTAATCCACCAACTCCACCATCAACATTTAAACCAATTCCAGTTGTGGAAGAAGAGAGAGGTGAAGCTAAATAACAAATTGCATGGGCAATTTCTTCAGCAGTAACAAGTCTTCCCATAGGTTGTCTTGCAATCAAAGCTTCCTTCATGGCTTTTGCATCAGAGGCTTGATCAAGCAGTCTTCCCACCCAAGGAGTATCTGCAGTTGCT
>VGQR01000618.1 GCA_016882345.1 Cyanobacteria bacterium K_DeepCast_35m_m2_023 | reverse complement strand
ATTTCCGCCGGCACCATCGCCACCGCGATGCCGCTCGCGACCTCGCCCGCGTTGTAACCGCCCATGCCATCGGCCAGCGTTGCCAAGCCCAGTTCCGGCTCGGCCGAGAGACTGTCTTCGTTGTGCGCGCGCACACGGCCGACATCGGTTGCGCTCGCCATATCGAATTTTGAGGTGACGCGATTCATGGCCTGTCCCGGGCGTGGTCCGTCATTGCGCGGCTGGGTTAATAAGGATGTTAGCGCCGAGCACCCAGCGCGTTGGGCAAGCACAAAACCACCCCTCCGATGTCCACAAAGCGGATTTCACGATGCCAGTCGGTAAAACGTAAGAATTATCATGAACAAGATAACGCAATTGACTGATTTAGTTTACTGTTTTTTCATTTTACGCAGCGCTCTGATAGCTATTGATGCGCGTGCGCAACGTCCTTGCTAATCAATGCGATGCGCCGAGCCCATGCGCAAGGAATGCTGAAACTACATGCCCCTGCTTAAGCCTGCCTCAACCTTATAAACAAAAAAATCAATAAAATCAATAACTTACAATAATAGCGCGGTACATAAAAAAAGGCCACGGAAACCGTGGCCGGTTCGTGCGAAATTGCGCGCTTTAGTTATCAAACACCATGCCATTGGCAACGTTATTGGCTTTGGCGAATTCGCCGCCGCTAAGTTTTTTGCCGTCTTCGCCACGCACGCGCAGCACTTCGATGTGCCCGCCCTGCGCGGCGACGCGAAAACTTTGCTCGTTCACCGCGGAGATTTCACCCATCTTGCCCACCACATCGGCGAAGCGGCGGAACAAGTGTTTTTTGGCGTCGAAGATTTGCACCTTTTTGCCGTTCAACAACGTCCACGCGCCCGGCGCCGGGTTGCAGCCGCGAATAACGTTGTACACCGCATCGACGTGGCTAGCCCAGTGGATGCGGGATTCGGCGGTACGGCACCAGCCTTCGTAGCTCGCCTTGGATTCGTCTTGCACGGTTTCGCTGTGCTTGCCGGCGAACACCAGATCGGCGGCTTCGAGCATCGCCTTAACACCCAGCGGAAACAAGTGGTTGAAGTACACATCACCGAGTGTGTCATCGGGCCCAATCGCACATTCTTTTTGCAACACCACCGGACCTTCATCGAGCCCTTCATTGGGGCGGAAAATCGTCAACCCGGTTTTGGTGTCGCCACGCATGATCGGCCAGTTGATCGACGAGGGCCCGCGATATTTCGGCAGCAACGACGGATGATATTGAATCGTGCCTAGCCGCGGCAAATGCGTAAACGTGTCTGGCGCGAACTGCAACACATAGGCCATGATGCCCAGATCGACATTCAAGCCTTTCAACGCATCGTGCGCCTCCTGCTCGCGCAGCGATTTAAACTGAAACACCTTGAGTTTTTTTTCCTCTGCCGCCGCACGCAGCGGATCGGCGCGCGCACCGGGTTTTTCCGGCGCGCAGAAGACGCCGGCGATGTCGTCGCCTCTCGCAACGAATGCGTCTAGTACCGCTTTACCAAAGTCTTGCTGGCCGATGATGGCTATTTTCATAGAGGTAATTCCTAAGAGTTCAAAACCTTTGACGCAGATTTACGCAGATGAACGCAGATTTTCTCACGATCTGTCTGCAAAAATCTGCGTTAATCTGCGTCAAAAAAGCTTTTGACGTTAAGCCGCTTTTTTCGGCGGCATGGTAAACGCGCCGGCGGTTTTCATC
>VGQR01000617.1 GCA_016882345.1 Cyanobacteria bacterium K_DeepCast_35m_m2_023 | reverse complement strand
ATCAAAACCTTCCCAGGACTTCCCCAATCCTTCTTCGCCCGCCCCGCCGAGGTCGTCGCCTCCAGCTCATCGGCTGCCTGCTGGTGAAACGCCACCCAATGGGGAGTTTCTGTGGGGCGCTTGAGTGCGATCACATCCTTACTTACCTGAGGAGCCTTTATTGAAAGAGGCAGGTCAGCTAACAATACATGAATAGCGCCCAGTCTTAGTTTCTAGCTCTGCAGTTGAAAGTTGGCGAGATTCTCTGTGCCCAACGGTTGTATTGAATGATATAGTGCCATCGTAGCTGCTAAAGTATTTAGACTGTCCTCCGTAAAATATTGCAGTGTAGCCTGCTTTTCTGATTCCATTTAACTCAAAAATGCTTTCAAGGCTGAATGTACTGGCAGAGCCCGTTATGGATACTTGCATGTCGGAAATGCTTAAAGTTGCACGTAATCCATTATTGCACTCTGCGGATATTATTTCGGCTGCATTGGAAGGTAAGCAAAGCGCAAAAACTGCTACTGCGATCCCAGCCAATCCTTTGTTCATTCCGTGACATCAGAGCTCTATTGGTAAGTTAACGCACCCTAAACCTTCTCTTGCCGCCACCACGCCCTCCCAGCACCTCCCCCAGAGCTTCTTCACCCGCCCCGCTGAGGTCGTCGCCCCTGAGCTGATTGGCAGCCTCTTGGTGAAGCGCCAACCCACTGGCGAGTTGCTGTGGGGCGTGGTGGTGGACGGAGGCGTATTCCCAGGAGGAGCCCGCCTGCCACGGGTATCGCCGCCGCATCCCCAGCAAGAAAAACGCTGTTTGGTGCATCTGGGCGGTTTTATGTCTTTGTGAGCTATGGCATTCACCACTGCGGGTTGGTGATTCTTGATGGGTCTTTAGCCTAGTTGGGGGTTGGTAGCTCTATTCCATTCTTGCAATAATCTGACGACGACTGGATTATGCAAGGTCCGATTATCCATATCATCAGAGATAAAATCAGGCTAAAGGGCGCTCCAATAGCCCCAAGAATCGCCCAGATGAGAAATCTATTTGTATTTTTACCCTGTTTCTTTGTAATAGAGTTTATAAAGGCTAATGTTGCGGGAGACAAGGCAATGCCCACTGGACCGCCAAGAATGCCACCCGCTATTGCCAGAATGATTCCTCTCTTGCTTCGTGCAAGGGTCTTCATTCTTTGCTCCCATCTTTGTGTAGAGTTGCTACTGCTGTGACCCCAGTTAGCCCATACACGCCACCCCAGAGCCCATGCCATAGAGAGTTGGTGCGATGGATTTCTGCTCGTTGAATCTCGCCGCTTTTGTCTAGCTTGTAAGCCAAGTCATACTCTTGCTTATGCCAGATAAAACACGCCGCCACTGCTGTTGTCGTTATGGCAATAGATGCGTAAAGGTAAGCCTTCAAAACAGTTTTCATTCCAGGTCGTAGCGTCTTCCCAGCTGTAAGCGAGTCTCTTACCAGCCTAATAGCCTCCACCCATCCACCCAAGCCACTCCCATAGCCACCACGCCCTCCCTGCACCTCCCAGATACCTTCTTCGCCCGCCCCGCCGAGCTGGTTGCCCCCGAGCTCATCGGCTGCCTGCTGGTGAAGCGCCAAGAAGGTGGCGAGCTGCTGTGGGGCGTACTTGTGGAAACGGAGGCGTATTCCCAGGAGGAGCCCGCCTGCCACGGCTACCGCCGCCGTACCCCCAGCAACGAAACCTTGTTTGGTGAGCC
>VGQR01000616.1 GCA_016882345.1 Cyanobacteria bacterium K_DeepCast_35m_m2_023 | reverse complement strand
CCGGAAAGCCGTAAAAATTTCAATCGCCTTTTCCTGGATCCTGCCAAGCCCATGCTTAACCGCGGCATGCAAGGTGTTTATCCTCCCGGATCAACCTTCAAGCCCTTGGGAGCATTGGTAGCATTGGATGAAGGATTGATTAATCCTTCTTATGGATATCCTTGTTTTGGTCGCTATGGCCCCTGCGGTAAACCTGCCTGTACGCATAGCAATGCAGGACATGCTTCGAACCTGCGTTTGGCCATTGCCAATTCCTGCAACTCCTATTTTGCCCATGTGTTTCGGATGGCCATCGACAATAGTGATTACAAAAGTGTGGAGAAGGGCTTGCATCGCTGGAAACAGTATATGTCGGATTTTGGATTAGGGCATCGACTAGGCGTTGATCTTCCAGGTGAATATGCGGGCTTTATTCCCGACACCAATCGCTATAATAATCCCAAAGTGTTTGGAAAAAACGCATGGAACTCTTGCACCATCGCATCATTGGGTATCGGCCAGGGAGAAATTCAGGCATCTCCGCTGCAAATGGCGAATGCTATGTGCATCATTGCCAATCGCGGCTGGTATTACATTCCACATCTGGTGAAAAGTATTGATAGCGAAACGGACGCCGATACTATTCTACACAAATACAGAAAAAAAATTACGCCACTTCATATTCCCGACAGTGCCTATCAGGCAGTAATTGATGGCATGGAAGCAGTGGTTACTTCGGGCACTGCGCGCAATGCAAAAATTGAAGGCTTCGATGTTTGTGCCAAAACCGGAACGGTGGAAAATTTTTATCGTGGTCAAAAGCAGAAAGATCATTCCTTTTTTGTGGCATTTGCGCCAAAGGACAATCCCAAGATTGCCGTGTGTGTAGTGGTTGAAAATGCCGGCTTTGGTGCTACCTGGGCTGCACCGATTGCATCACTGGTGATGGAGCAATATCTGCGCGATTCTATTGCCGGTACTGCAAGAAAATCAGAAGTGGAGCGTATCAGTCAGGCTTCGCTCATCCCCGCCCGTATTCGTGTTGAAAGAGCTCGCTTTGATTCGCTGCGACAGATAAAAGAATTGAAACAACAGCAAATAGAACAAAAGCGTAAGCTGGAAGAGCGTATTGTAGGAGTGTATTCATCTGTTCCGCAACAAGCTCACTCAGTTTTGTATTTTGGGAATATGGTAGCTTGGATTTCTTTCCGTGGCAAGCGCAAATGGTTGCATCATCCTTTTAAAAAGCATCATGAATCAGCGTGAGGCCAACATATCCAAAGGAATTGATACCGGCGTGGTTTGGCTCTACGCTGCATTGGTATTTATCGGACTCATCGCTATTTTTTCGGTAGAGTACAGAAGTGGTGATCCTTTGTTGCAGTCGATGCTGGATTTCAAAAAAAATTATTCCAAGCAGTTTTTATTCATAGGCGTAAGCAGTGTGGTGGCAGTTTTTATATTGCTGACCGATAGCAAATTCTTTACTGCAACGGCCAATCTGCTTTATTTACTGGGGATCTTGCTCATGCTGCTCACCTTTGTGATTGGTAAAGATATCAGCGGATCCAGATCCTGGATTGCGCTGGGCGGTGGATTCAATCTTCAGCCCGCAGAACTCTTTAAAGTATTTACTTCGCTGGCATTGGCAAAGTATGTAAGCAGGCCCGAAACAGAGTTTCGGCTATTCCGTTCGCACCTGATTGCCTTTGCGCTCACACTCTTACCTGCATTGC
>VGQR01000615.1 GCA_016882345.1 Cyanobacteria bacterium K_DeepCast_35m_m2_023 | reverse complement strand
AGTCGCACCACTCTGGCGTCTTCGTGTCGGTGATCGCTGCGCTGGCGCAGGGCCTCGCAGGCGCGGCCATGGGGCGGGTGTGAGTCTGGCCAGCCGCCGCCGAGGGCCAGGCCTTCGAGCCCCACGGTGACGGCATAGCGCACCACCCATTCGCCATCGCGGTACCCCTCGAGCAGGGCCTCAAGACAGCGCTGCTCGATGGCGGCGCGTTCGTCGGCGTCCAGGGCTTGCAGCTTCAGGCTGCCGAGTCCTTTGGCGGCCGCACAGCGCACGCTGGGGCCGACATCGTCGCGCAGGGCCTCGATCAGCAGATCGAGGCCGCGCACATCGCCGATGCCCGCCAGGGCTCGCACCGCCCAGGCACGGGCGCCGTAGTTGCGCGGGTCGAGCTGCAGCAGTGGCTCGACCGCCGGCGTGCCGATGGCGATCAGACCATCGACTGCAGCCACAGCAGCGCCGGGGTTGTTGAAGCCCAGCACCTCCACCAGGGTGGGGGCCGCTGCACTGTCGCCACTGGCCGCCAGGGCGGCGGTGGCCCGCAGCAGCTCGAGCGCGCTGCCCGCCTGCTGCACCGCAGCAATCAGTGGGGTGATCGTGCTCATCGTTGAACTCACAGCAGTGCGTCCATGGCGACCAGCAGGGTCTCATCGTCTGGTTCGCCGCGCCCGTTTTCGACCAGTCCGCGCAGGGCGATCAGCTTGAGGCTGTTCTCGGCCAGGGTGGTGCTGATCGCGTCGACCGCGGGCCTGTAGCCGGCGGCACCCAGGTCCATGAGCGCGGCGCGCCGCACATGCAGTTGCTCGTGGCGCAGCAGCGCCAGCAGCGGCTCGGCCCAGCGGGGTTCGTCGCTGAGTTGCAACAGGGCTCTGGCGGCGGCGCTGCGGATCAACGGGCGCTCGTGGTTCACAAACGGTTCGATCACGCCCCGCACCGTGTCATCGGCCAGGCCGATCTCACCCAGGGCCTCGAGCAGGGCTTCGCAGGGTTCGACCAGCCTCGGGTTGTTGGGCTGCTGGGCGCCGACCACGGCCGGTCCAGGGGCCAGGCGGCGACACAGGGGGGCGACGGCCTGCCGAGCCTTGAGCTCACCCAGGGCGCGGGCCGCGGCCTCGCGCAGGCCATCGTCGGGATCATCGAGCGCCGCCAGCAGCTCAGCAATCGCTGCATGGGCCGCCGGGGCCAGCTTGCCCAGGGCACGGGCGGCGTTGCGCGCCACGGCGTTCTCTTCGACGCCGGCGCCTGGGTCGCGCGGCCGACGCTGCCTCAGCGCCTCGATCAGCAGCGGCACCGCATCGGGATGCTGGCTGCGGTTGCGGCCCAGCCACCAGGCCCCGTAGTACTGCATGGACGGGTCATCGTTCTGGCGCAGCCGCTCGAGGGCTTCGGCCTCTGAGATCGGTTCACCAGCCATCCGTTGGGGACCCTGCATCAATTAAGCCTTGATCCTGGCTGATCACCTGGGTCACAACGCGCGCGAGCAACACACTGCCAAGCAGGCCCACAAAAAAAGCCCCCGCTAACTCGGGGGCGAGTGGACATCGGTTGAAGCCGACGCGCTAGCCTGAAGGAATCAGACGAGGGCGTTGATGGCGTAGTCGATGTAGTTGTTGGCGAGGACGCCGGGGTCGCCGGAGATGCCGTGGTTGGCCTTGATGTAGTTCAGGGCCTCGACATACCAGAAGGGGGAGAGTTCGAAAGCGCGGTTGATCTCTTCGAGACC
>VGQR01000614.1 GCA_016882345.1 Cyanobacteria bacterium K_DeepCast_35m_m2_023 | reverse complement strand
GGCCGGCGGCCGGTTGCCAGCAGCGCCCCGCCACAGGACAGCCGTTCGCCGCTCTGGGTCACCACCGTCAGATCACCGGGCGCGCCCTCAATGGCCGCCGGGCTATGGGCCAGGCGGATGCTGATGCCGCTGGCCTCCATCGCCTCTTGCACCGCTGCGGTGGCTTCTCGGTCAAACCCGCGCAACAGATGGTCGCCGCGCACCAGCTGGGTGACCTGCACGCCCAGGGCATTGAGGATGCAGGCAAATTCACACGCGATGAAGCCTGCACCAACCACCACCACGGTTGCTGGCAGAGCGGTTAGCCCGAACATCTCATCGCTGACCCAACCCAGTTCGGCCCCGGGGATGTGGGGGTGGTGCGGCCTGCCGCCCACGGCCACAAGGATGCGCGCGCCGTGGATGAGCTGCTCGCTGCCATCGCCGCTGCGCACGATCACGCTGTGTTGGTCGGCAAAGCGGCCCCAGCCCCGCAGCAGCTGCACGCCGGCCTTGTCGAGAAAGCCGATGTGCAGGGCGTTCAGCCGGTCGACTTCGGCTCGCACGTTGGCCCACAGCACGGCCGGGTCATGGCTGACGCTCCCCAAGGACCAGCCATAGCTGGCGGCATCGTCGAGCAGATGGCGGTAGGCCGCGCCGTAGACCAGCAGTTTTTTGGGGACGCAGCCGCGGATCACGCAGGTGCCTCCGACGCGGTCCCCTTCGACAATCGCCACCCGGGCTCCATGGCTGGCGGCCCGTTTGGCGGCGGCCAGCCCGCCCGAGCCGGCCCCCAGAACGATCAGGTCGTAGGTGCTGTCCATCCCGGTGGCGATTCGGCTGCTGTGTTGATGATCGCGCGCGTGGTGGACTCCACCTCGGCCGCGACGGCCGCCAGGGCAGGGTCAGGGCTCAGGGCGCTGAGCATGGCCATCGGGCTGATCATCCCCAACTGGGTTTGGCCTGTTGCGACTGGCACACCTCGAAGTTGCGGCATTATTCGTCAAAGGCGATGCCGTTGCGTCGCAGGTTTCCACCCAGGTCGTGGCTGCCGAGCAGCCCAAAACCATGGGACCCGATTGCGGCCTCGAGGGCGCTGCAGGCCTGCTCAAAGTCGAGCGTGGTGGTCACCACCACGAACGGGGTTGCGTCGTTGCTCATGTCCATGGTGGTCCCGGGGTGAGGTGAAGGCCCTGTGGTGTGGGGTGCTGGTCGAGGCGCGGCGGTGGGTGTCGACAGCCTCCAGGGCCGTGAACAGGGCCGAACCCAGCAGCAGCGCGGCAAACCCTCGCCGCAAGTGCTGCTCCTTGAGACGGGGTGCCAGACGCTGGCCGAACAGGGCACCAAGCAGTCCGCCGCCAAGCAGGGGCAGCATCAGCGGCAGTTGGGCGGCGGGCCAGACCCCCGTTGCGACCAGGGCAACAACGCCATTGAGGGCAATCAACACCAGGCTGGTGCCACTGGCCAGTGCCATTGGTAAGCCCGCGATCAACACCAGCGCCGGCACGATTGCAAAGCCGCCGCCGACGCCGGCAATGCCCGTCAACAGGCCCACCACCAGGCCCTGAGCGGCCAGGGGCCAGGGTGAGCGCGCTGGCTGCAGCACCCGCGTCAGTGGCAGAGCAGTCCCTGGCGATGCCGAGTTGCGGTTGAGCAGCAGCCATGCGGCCACCACTGCCGCTGCAGCAAACACCGCAAGCTGGCCGGCATCAGAGATGATGCCGGCCTTGGACAGGCTGCCG
>VGQR01000613.1 GCA_016882345.1 Cyanobacteria bacterium K_DeepCast_35m_m2_023 | reverse complement strand
ATTTCTTTATAAAGAACGTATTCATTTTGATAATGTCAGCCAAGGCGTACAACTTGGCTCGATTAACTGGCCGAAAGCCATTCCACATACAGATAAGTTAGGCAATTCTCATCAAATTTATCAGCACCAATTAGAAGTTCACCTCCCTTATCAATCCAACATATCCGGGCAAGGACATTTAACCATTCAATATCAAGGTTGTAGTTTAGCTGGGGTCTGTTTTCCTCCGCAAAACACCGCTGTAACATTTACCATACATTCAAGCTCTTCCTCACCTCATTCAAGCATCAACAAAAATATTATTTTAGAGTGTTTAAGCTTTTTAGGAATTGGTATTTTATTGGCATTTACACCTTGTGTGTTGCCAATGTTACCCATTATGACCCGAATTGTTATTGGTGACCGTTCACAACAAAGCTTTAAACAAACACTCGGTTTGTCTATGGCATATGTATTAGGAATGGCACTGACCTATGCAATGGTAGGCGCGGTGATTGCCAATATTGGAAAAAATTTATTTATTCTAATGCAACAAACGTGGATCATGTGGAGTATGGCGATTGTCTACATCTACTTTGCTTTGGCAACTTTGGGGGTTGTTAATATTCAAATGCCTGAACGTTTCCAACAAAAAACCATGGCATTTCGTTCATCTCTTCATTCTGGACGGTATTTAAGTGCGTTACTGATGGGAAGTTTGTCATTATTGATTTTGTCCCCTTGTGTCACTGCCCCCTTACTTGGTGCATTAACCTACATCACTCAGTTGGGGCAGGTATGGCGAGGTAGTTTAGCTTTATTTATGCTCGGTCTTGGAATGGGTATTCCCCTAATGATATTTGCTATTTCTGCAGGACATTGGTTGCCTAAAGCTGGCGGTTGGATGGATAATGTAAAATATATTCTAGCCCTACTGTTATTATCCATTTCTGCATTACTCATCTGCCGAACCACCTCTTCACATTTGGCTTTATTGAGCTGGGTTGCTGTGCTTTTTGTTGCATTTTATTTATTTAAGCCCCAGGCCAATCATGGTAAAATTGCAAAAATTTTACGAAGTTTTATTGTACTCATGTTGTTGACCTATGCCGCCGTACTTAGTTTTGGTATTGCCAACAGTTCATATCTTCCTTGGCCATTTGCATCCAAACAACAACAGCACCCGAATTATGTATTACATAATCAACAATCACTTAATCAAGTGCTTTCCAAACAAACACAAACCCCAGTACTTTTATATTTTTCTGCCAAATGGTGTGCTACTTGTCAGTATTTAGAGACAAAAGTCTGGTCTGATCATGCACTTTCCCCCCTATTGAAAAAAACAACTTGGATTAAAGTAGACCTAACAGAAAACTCTGAGGAACAAACCAGACTCATGCAAAAATATCATGTAGTTGCCCCTCCTACTGTAATTCTATTACCCCCTCAGGGTAATGCTTCATCACAAGGCTGTCGATTATTGGGTGAAGACATTACCATTTCTCACCTCAAGAAATGGGAAAAACAACTTGGCAACATTTGGGCTCTCAACCAGTGTGAGCTATAGCTTATATTATTTTAATTTGCATTAACTCAAAAAGGTTTCTATGCTTAAGTTATTACACTAAATTAGGAATCTTAAGATGAAACTTAAAATTCTAAGTCAAATTTTTTTTATCAGCTGCTTATCCTCCTCACTCTGTTTTGCCGATACAACAGTTACAGCTGATGGCATGGTCATTAAAGACTA
>VGQR01000612.1 GCA_016882345.1 Cyanobacteria bacterium K_DeepCast_35m_m2_023 | reverse complement strand
AGGGGCCTTCGAGGCTTTCGAGCCAACGCCGCGGCGGGTCGATCCAGCGCAGCAGCCAGGCCGGTTCGGGCCGTTCGGGGCGCACCAGCCGGCTGGCCAGCATCGGCGTAAAGGTCAGGGCATTGAAGGTCGAGAAGCTGATGGCGGCGCTGATCGTGATCGCGATGGGTGTGTACAGGCGCCCGACGCTGCCCCCCAGGCCCAGCACCGGCACAAACACGACGACCAGCACCAGCGACGTGGCGATGACGGCACTGCCCAGTTCGGCCATCGCCTCGCGGGCCGCCTGCAGTGGCCCGGTGCCCGCTTCGATGCGTCGACCAATGTCTTCACTGACGACGATGGCATCGTCGACCACCAGACCCGAGGCCAGCACCATGCCGAACAGGGTCAAGGTGTTGAGCGACTGACCGGTGAGGTAGAGCACGCTGAGCGAGCCGATCAGCGCCACAGGCACGGCCACCGCCGACACCAGGGCCAGGCGGCTGTTACCCAGCCCCAACAGCAGCACCACGAACACCAGCAGCACCGCATCCCGCAGGCTGGCGGTGGTGGTGTCGATGCTGCCCTGCACAAAATCGGCTTCATCGACGATCAGCTGCACGTCGATCCCGGGCGGAACGCGCGGCTCGAGTTCAGCCAGCGCCCCATTGACGGCTGTGCTGACGGCAATGGCGTTGCTGCCGTCGCGCTGGTTGATCACCAGGGCGACGACGGGATCGCCCGCCAGGTTGGTGGCGATGGTGTCGTAGCTCTCGTTGCCGAGCTCGACCCGGCCCACATCGCGCAGCAGGGTGAGGCCGCCCCGCTTGGCATCGCGGGCCACCACCAGCTGCTCGAATTCGGCAGGGTCGCGCAGACGCCCTTCCATGCGCAGTGGCAGGGTCAACTCCTGGCCCGAGGGGCTGGGGGCGTCGCCGCTCTGCCCCAGGGCAGCCAGCACGTTCTGCTGCTGCAGAGCTGTGCGCACATCGCCGATCGTCAGCCCCCGCTCCTCGAGGCGCCAGGGGTCCAGCCAGAGCCGAAAGGCCAGGCTGTTGCCGCCCGAGAGGCTGACGCTGCCCACGCCCGGCACCCGCTGGATGCGATCGCGCACCACCTGGTCGACAAAGCCGCTCAAAAACGTGTCGCTGTAGAGACGGCGGTCAGAGCTGAAGCTCAGCACCATCAGCAGGTCATCGGAGCTGCGCCTGACCTGCACCCCAGCGCGGGCCACGCTGGCGGGCAGCAGCCTGCTGACCACCGCCACTTCGTTCTGGGTGTTGATTTGGTTGAGCTCGGGGCTGCCGCCGTCAAAGCTGAGGGTGATGGAGCTGCCATTGGCCGTCGTGGTCGAGCGAATCGATTCGAGCCGCTCTAGGCCGTTGAGCTGTCGTTCCAGTACGGCGGTGACCCCTTGCTCCACCACTTCGGGGCTGGCGCCGGGATAGTTGGCCCGCACGCTGACGCGACTGGGGGCAATGGGTGGCAGGTTCTCGACCTGCAGGGCCGGCAGGGCCAGCAGACCGACCAACAGCATCAGCAGGCTGCAGACCAGCGTGAACACCGGCCGTTTGAGAAACGGATCCGAAATCGATTTCACAGGGCTGCTGGCAGGCCTCAGGTGGTCGCAACGTCGGGCAGCAACAGGGCCACCTGGTCGGCATCGAGTCTGCCGGCCTGCTGCAGCACCCGGGTTATGCGGACGATGTCGAGCACCGCATGCGCCCAATACCCGGCGTCGGCCAGGCGTTGCTT
>VGQR01000611.1 GCA_016882345.1 Cyanobacteria bacterium K_DeepCast_35m_m2_023 | reverse complement strand
CTCTACTGCGCCGATGAGGCCGGCCAGGCCGGCGCATTGGCCCTGTGGAAGAGCCAGGGCGCCGAGGTGCTGCTGGCCGATACCTTCATCGACACCCAGTTCATCCCCTGGCTCGAATACCGCCACGAAGAGCTCAAGTTCCAACGCGTCGATGCCGAACTCGACGACTCGGATGCCGAAGGGAAGGACGCCTCCGAGAAGATCCGTGAGCTATTCAAGGCTGCCCTGGCCAACGACAAGGTCACGATCCAGGTGCAGGCGCTCAAGGGCGACAACGCGCCGGCGGCCCTGATCCTGCTGCCCGAGCAGATGCGCCGCATCAACGACATGGGGGCGCTGATGGAGCAGCGGCTGCCCGGCCTTCCCGACCATCACGTGCTGCTGATCAACCGGCGCCACAAACTGGTGGATGGGCTACTCAAGCTTTCAGCCGGCTCCGTCATCACCGGTGCCGGTGGTAGCTCCCCCAGCCAGCAGCTGGCCGATGACCTGAGCCGCCATCTGTATGAGATGGCACGGCTCGCCGTCGGGGGCCTGGAGCCCAACCAGCTGGCCGGCTTCCAGCAGCGCAGCAGCGACCTGATGGGCCGGCTGATGGAGCGCGGCCTCTGAATCAGAGCCAAGCAGAACGAATCAGAACTGCAGCCAACCCTGGGCTTCAGCCCAGTGGGCGCCAAGGGTGCCGAGCAAAGCGCCGAACAGGCCGCCGGCAAAGGCCAGCACGCCAAGGGGAGCTCCCAACGCCTGGCTCTGCGCTGTGGGCTGGACCAGGCTCAGGCGCTCAGGGGCAGGGTTGCGTTGATCCTGCTGACGGCGGACGAGGGCTTCGAAATCAGGCATTCAATCTCCTTGGCAACGGTTTGATAGGCCGACCAACCGACCATGCGGCGGGGATCTGCGCGACCCCGGTCGTCGGTGGCGGCAAACACGGGGATGCCCTGGTTTTCAGCCTTGTCAAAGGCAGCGAGCAAGGGGATCTCGGTGTCGAGAACGGGAATCCCAAATGAATGCAGGGCCTGACGGGCGTCCTGGGCAGCACGCTGCTGTCGCAGGTCGACCTTCACCAACAGCACGGCATGGGCAACACCCACATGCCGGAGCAGCTGGGCCAGCTCAACGGTGAGTTCGACCGCACGCGCCTTGGGTGCCGTGGGGAGCAGCACCAGATCCGAGCCCACCGCCAGGTGCCGCAACTCCTCTTCGTCGCTGCTGGCTTGACCATCGGTGATCACCACGTCGGCCGAACCACGTCGGCCGAGCGGGTGGCTTTGGCCGCTGCCTCCACGGGCACCACCGCAAAGGGAAGCTCCCCGCGGATGCCATAGGCCAGGGCCGAGCGGTTGCGATCGGCATCCACCACGCAGACCGCCCGGCCCTGCTCGGCCCAGACACTGGCGAGATGAAGGCTGGTGCAGGTCTTGGCAACCCCACCCTTCTGGCCCGACACGGTGATGAACACGCTGAAATGCAGCGGCGCTCAGGGTAAGGAGCTAGGCCAGCACGTCCAGCCTCCATGAAGAACTGCTGACACAGCGAACTGCTGACACAACCATGAGGGAGGGGATCAAGCTGCCGGCAGCAGATCGCTGAGCCGCTGACGGAAGTCGCCCTTGGGCATGCCGCCCTTGAGCTCGCCATGGATGGTGAACTCTCCGTCGGGGTCGGTCACCAGCAGGTAGGTGGGCCAACCCATGCCCTCCTTGTTGGGGTACTGGGCCAGCAAGACCTTGCGATAGCG
>VGQR01000610.1 GCA_016882345.1 Cyanobacteria bacterium K_DeepCast_35m_m2_023 | reverse complement strand
CGAATGAAGCCATGCAGCTGGATCAGGGACAGACTCCATATGGGTCTGGAGCTGATTGCAACGATCAATCAACGCAGCCAGAGAATCTGGACGGCCATCCCAGGCGCCAAGGGATCCTTCAAGACTGCGCATCTCCTCCTCTAGCTCAGCGCCCTCACGCTTGGATTGATGAAGTGCATCCAGATCGCGCAGCATCTCTGGAAAAGACTGACGTGGGTTTCGGAGATAGCGCTTGATCTCCCGGCGGAGTTGGAATCCAAGAATCCAACGGAGAATAAAGTTCTTCTCTCGTAGACGCTCAATACGACTTTGGTAGTCACTGAGATTATCGAGGAAAGCCTGCTCAACCCATCTCTGGGATAAGGAAGCAATGGTGGAATCGAGTGTGGATTTTCGATCGATCCAGGCTCGGGCCTTGTCTTGAGACGTGAGCCACCAGTCCTTATCCACAAGAGCGGGGGGGAGTGCCTGCCAAGGCCGGACAGCTGCGTGCTGAAGCAGCTGGTGGATCGTCGCGAGGTTCGCGTCTGCTTCCAGTAGTTGCCGTTCGATGAATGGTGCTGAAGCCTCAGTCAAAGAACGGAGTGAGCGCCGAAGTTCTCCGAGCGACTCCTGCAATGACCCCTCAAGCTTCAGGCTCCAACCGAGGGGCCCTACAAACTCCCAAACAGAACGACCTTCAGAGGGAAGGCTTTGCACTTGCTCAACAAACTTCTGGATCGCACGCTCATTCGCAGCGAACTGTTCAGCGGAAAGCTCCAGTGGCTTGAGCTGGGATACCGGTTGGGTGCCTTCATGAGCAGCCGAAAGCGCAGAGGCCATTTCAAATAGTGTGTATCCGATGGCATGGCGCTGATGGAGGATCGAGGCCAGCTCGCGAAGACCTGTTCGGGCTTGCTCGAGTTCGGCGCAGTGGCTGTCCCAGTTCGTCAACACCGCATTGGTCACCGACAGGGCCTGATCGAGTGAATTCAATACCTCCTCTGAGTTGGTATCGGGATGATGGAGATCAAGGCAGAACTCACCTAGGCCAATCGAGCGGAGCCGTCTGGCAACAACCTCTGCCGCCGCTGCCTTCTCGGCGACGAAAAGAACTGTTTTACCCTTGGCAATAGCAGCAGCAATGATGTTGGCAATGGTTTGAGACTTTCCAGTACCTGGAGGTCCCTGCAGCACGAAACTGCGGCCATTTAATGCTGAGTAGACAGCGGCCAACTGCGAGGAATCACTTGGCAGAACAATTGGGAGATCTGCGTAAGCAGTTTGATCCAGATCTGAAATCTGCAGATTTGAGAGAGGATCTGGAAACGAATCTCTGCCTGCCGTTGCGATGTGTCGGACAGTAGAACGGTCCAAGAGCAGTTGACTGTTGTCTTGCAGATCTCGCCAGAGCAAGAACTTGCCAAAGCTAAAGCTCGTGATTAACGAGGTCTCTAGGACCTTCCAGCCAGATCGACCAGCAATGGCACGCCGGATCTCGGCGAGGACTTGATCGAGGTCGACACCCGAATCATCTGCAGGAAGATCAGAAAGAATATCGAGATGAAGGTCAAGATCTTGCCGGAGCTTTTCAACAAGCGTGATATTGCCAATCGGATCAGACTTACTCCGAGCAATCTTGACTCGATGAGTTCTCGAATCAAGTGTGATCTCGATGGGATAGAGGATTAGCGGCGCGATCCGGGGGGCAGCGACATCTGATTCCTTCCACTGAAGCAACCCGAATGCAAGGTAAAGGGG
>VGQR01000609.1 GCA_016882345.1 Cyanobacteria bacterium K_DeepCast_35m_m2_023 | reverse complement strand
GATCCGCAGCGGCCTTCACCACGGCCTACCCGCCCTGCGCGCCTGGTGGATCCCCGAAAACGAGTGGGGTGACGAACCGTCTGCCCCCCCGGCTCAACTGCCGATCGAGCTGCTGCCCGAAGCGCCACGGTCCGGGCATTTGGGAGAGTAGAGGCCTGGACAGCATTTCGCTCGCCCCATGCTTCCCCCCGACACCACCGGCATCGCGCTCAGCCCCGATGAGGTGGCCCGCTTTGCGCGCCATCTGATCCTGCCGGAGGTGGGCATGGAGGGGCAGAAGCGCCTCAAGGCCTCCTCGGTGCTGTGCGTGGGCACGGGCGGCCTCGGCTCGCCGCTGCTGCTCTATCTGGCGGCCGCCGGCGTGGGCCGGATCGGCATCGTGGATTTCGATGTGGTGGATCACTCCAACCTGCAGCGGCAGGTGATCCACGGCACCAGCTGGGTAGGCAAGCCGAAGATCGAATCGGCCAAGGCGCGCATCCTCGAGATCAACCCCCACTGCCAGGTGGATCTCTACGAAACGGCGCTCACCAGTGAGAACGCCCTGGAGATCATCCGGCCTTACGACATCGTCTGCGACGGCACGGATAACTTCCCCACCCGCTACCTGGTGAACGATGCCTGCGTGCTGCTTGGCAAGCCCAACGTGTACGGCTCGATCTTCCGGTTTGAGGGCCAGGCCACGGTGTTCAACCTCGATGCCGAAAGCCCCAACTACCGCGACCTCTTCCCCGAGCCGCCACCGCCGGGCATGGTGCCCTCCTGCGCCGAAGGCGGTGTGGTGGGTGTGCTGCCGGGAATCATCGGCGTGATCCAGGCCACCGAAGCCGTGAAGATCATCACGGGCATCGGCACCACCCTCAGCGGCCGCCTGCTGCTGTTTGATGCCCTGGGGATGAAGTTCCGCGAGCTCAAGCTCCGGCCCAACCCCGAGCGCCCGGTGATCGACAAGCTGATCGACTACCAGGAGTTCTGCGGCGTGGGCGGCACGGCCCCCGGCCAGGAAGAAGCCGGTGCCGTGGAGAGCATCAGCGTGAGCGAGCTGAAGACCCTTCTGGATGGCGACACCTCGGGGATGGTGCTGATCGACGTGCGCAACCAGCCCGAAGCGGAGATCGCCGTGATCCCTGGCGCTGAGCTGATCCCCCTCGATCAGATCGAGAACGGCACCGCGGTGGAGCGGATCAAGCAACTGGCCGCCGGCAAAACGCTCTATGCCCACTGCAAGCTGGGCGGCCGCAGCGCCAAGGCCCTTATCGCCCTGAAGCGGCACGGCATCGAGGGCATCAACGTGGCCGGCGGCATCGACGCCTGGAGCCAGGATGTGGATTCGAGCGTGCCGCGCTACTGAGCGCGATCGATCAACCCGCATGCGCCCGGGCTCAGACCCGGGCTTTTTGCTGGCAGCTCAATAATCCACCCCGCGCTTGAGATCCACGCCCCGCTCGGCGTAGTGCTTGTGGCACACCATCTCCGAGTGCACGGAAGCCAGATCGAAATAAGCCGGCGGGTTCTTGCAGCGCCCCGTGAGGATCACCTCGGTTTCAGAAGGCTTACGCAGCAGGGTCTGCACGATCGGCTCCACCGGCAGCAGCTCCAGATCCACGGTGGGGTTGATCTCATCGAGGATCACCGTTTTGTAGAGGCCGCTGGAGATGGCGGCGCGGGCGATCTCCCAGGCCCGCTCGGCTTCCACGTAATCGATCGGCTGCTGCTGGCCGCGCCACACGATCGCGTCGC
>VGQR01000608.1 GCA_016882345.1 Cyanobacteria bacterium K_DeepCast_35m_m2_023 | reverse complement strand
GTTGACATCGACCAGGTTGACATCGGCGGCGCTGGCGACCTGGCCAACCAGCAGGGTCACAAGCGCCCCAAGGATCCTCAAGCCCATTGTGTTTGCAGGGTTGTTGCCCATGGGATCAGCGGCGACACCCTAAGAGCAGGTCGTTGCGGTGGCATGGACCCGGTAAGGTCCAGCGCTTGCACCGGCCGCAGCGAGCGCAACGTGCTGTGTTGGAAGGATCGTTGAAGCGTCAGCTCTGGGTGGATTGCTGGCGCTGTTGGCAGCCGCCGCAGAGGCCGAAGAATTCCAAGGTGTGAAACAGGGGTTTGAAGCCTCCCAGGTGTTCGGCGTGAAGATGAACGCCGTGCACCGGGCAGATCTCGAGGGTCTCGGTGCGGCCGCAGTCGACGCAGGTCAGGTGGTGCTCGTCCCGTTCAGCCGGCGCATACAGCGCTTCACCGCTGGGCAGATGCCGGCAGCGCACGTGGCCGAGTTGCTGAAGCTGCCGCAGATGGCGGTAGACCGTCGCCAGACCCATGGGATTGGTGCCGCGGCGCAGGCGTGCGTGCAGGTCCTGCCCCGACAGTTCGCCGTTGCAGCGGTGTAGCTCCCTGAGCAGTTGCTCCTGCTTGGCGGTGAGTGCCACGGTCCGGTCCGGATGCCTCTGTTTTAACCCAGTTGCCAGCGCTCAGGGGTTCAGCCAGGCCGCCAGGCGGGCGTTCTTGCCAAGGGGTTGGAGCGTCAGGCTGCCCGCCTGCAGCAACACCAGCTGGGGCGGCGGCGGGGGCTTGCCATCCCGGCGCAGGGGGCGCAGCACCAGCAGCAATCGGTTGCGGGTCGGGTCGAGAGCGATCGGGGTGCCGGGCTCCAGCTCCCAGGCGTCGAGGACCTTGCGGGCCATTACCTGCCCGCGGCGGTCGAGTTCAAGCACGGTCAATAGGGGGCGCTCCACGCCCTGCACCAGCGCCAGCCAACTGCGCTCGCCGCTGCCCTGGCAGCTGCTGGCCAGCAGGGCATGACCGCCCAGCCACAGCTGACGCGGAGCCTGGCCCGGTTCGACCAGTTCGAGCGAGCGGCGAAAATCGGGCCAGTGGCGCACTAGCAGCGCCCGTCCCGAGCGGGGGCAGAAGCTGCTCAAGTCGCGGCTCCCGGGCAGCGTTTGGCTGCGCGGCGCCCGTGGTGGCAGGTCCACCAGGGTCAACCCGTCATTGCTGGGCAGCACCACTGCGCCGCCCTGGGGTAACAGTCGCATGGGGCCGCCGGCTTGCAGGGCCAACGGCCGCGGGTGCTGATCGCGGGGCCACAACTGGGTGACCGCCGTGCCGGGCTCGTGTGCCCCGCGCTGCACCAAGAGATCGCCCCGCCGGTTGCTGCTCAGGTGGGCAAACACGGCCCGCCCGTCGCCGAGGGGTCGCGGCGCACCCACCTGAACCTCAGCAGCACCTGCAGCGGCTGGGACCAGATTGAGCTGCCGCACTGGGATGCGCCAGACCTGCTGGCCGCCGCTGCCGCGGCTCACCAGGGCCACGCCCGATCCATCGCCAAGGGGCTCGATCGCCAGGATCTGCGGCCAGACGGGCGAGATCGCAAGCCAGGCGCCATCGTGGTGTTGCAGCTGGAGCTGTTCGCCACCGGCCACGGGCACCACGGCCACGATCCGCGGCCTGGGGTCCCATCGCCAGCGGCTGGGGTGCAGCGCTTGGCCGCGGCGATCGCGACCGGCCAGATTCAATGTGATTGGCCCCGCCAGGGGACTGCCGGG
>VGQR01000607.1 GCA_016882345.1 Cyanobacteria bacterium K_DeepCast_35m_m2_023 | reverse complement strand
TATCCACAGCAGGCCTGCGCATGGTCGATGGTTCAGGCCTGGCGCACGACAACCGTTTAACCAGCCGACTGTTGATCGAGCTGTTCTTGCGCATGTCTGCACATCCGCTGCGGGGTGAATTTTTCAGCAGCATGGCCGTCGTCGGCCAAAAGGGAACGATGCTTCGCTACTTCCCGGGCTGGGGTCTCGCTGGAGTGTTCAAGGGCAAATCGGGTTCTCTTACAGGTGTTCGCAACACCAGTGGGTTTCTCGACCTTGGCGGCCAGCGTTTTTTCGTGGTCATGTTCTCCCAGAACGTTCCTGGCGCTAGGGAACGCATGGCACAGATTCTTGATGCCCTGCGAAGGGAGCAGGCGAATCCGGCCTGCTCCCTTCGCGGGGGGTGAACGTCTGTTGTCCAGTGCCGGCTTTCGCAGGGACATCAAGCACCGGCATGTCCAGGTCAATCGATCGGGGTTTTCGCTGCCAGAAACACTGGACTTGAGGCAGGTCATTGGCGCGGCGGGATCTGGTGAGCATGACCGAAGAAGCTGAGCTTGCCGTGGCCGCCCTTGGCGCCGGTGTTGTGACCACCATCACCCTGTTTTCAGCTGTTGCCGCGGTGATGGTCGGTCAGATCGTCTGACGCTCAGGCTCATGCAACCCGTTGGCTGGGGCTGGGCTCGAATCCATCGAATTGATCGATCACAGTTGCCCTTCAGGATGGCAGCCTGTGGGCTGATCTCAATGGACGCGTTCTGCGCAAATCTGCCTCCAATCTGAAGCTGATCACCTCAGCCCTCGCCCGCGATCGCCTAGGGGCCACTGCTGGGCTGTGGCTGTTGCCAAACGGCCATTTTCGCATTGGCTTGCTGCCCAGTGGCAAGCATGGACTGGCCAGTCGCATCGCGGCACTTCAGGACCCTTCGGTGCGTCAGCTGGAGTGGTCTAAGTGTGTAGTCCCACCAGGTTGTTCAGCAGCTGACAAAGGGGTGTGAGCTCGTCAGGGTCGGTGTGTCACCCCCGTCCCCAGAGCTCACACACCATGCATACCCACCCCAATGCCCGGCTGACACCCCTGGGCAGTGAACGGTTGGTTCGTCGTCACATTGACGAGCGCCTTCCCCTGGCTGATCTGGCCTGCCACGCAGGGATCAGCCTGCGCACCGCCTACAAGCGGCTCGCCAGGTTCCGCTCAGATGGTCCAGCGGCACTGGTGGATCGACGCAGTGTTCGCCGCACCCAGCGGCGGACGCTCGATCCACAGCAACAGCAGCAGGCCACGGCACTCCGCCATGAGCGCTGCACCATGCGTCGCATCGCCAAGGCCTTGGCCGCACCGCTGTCCACCACTGAACGGTGGCTCAAGTCGATGGATCTGGGACGGCTCAAGAACCTGCAGCCCAAGGAACCTGTTCAGAGGTACCTGTGGGCTCAGCCAGGCGACATGATCCACGTCGACATCAAACAGCTGGCCCGCTTTGAGCGGGTGAGCCACCGCATCACGGGCGATCGGCGGTTGGGCTGCTCACCCGGTGCTGGCTACGAAAAAGACCACGTGGCCGTGGATGACGCCACACGCCTGGCCTACGTCGAAGTCTTGCCGGATGAGCAGCAGGCCACGACGGTGGGCTTCCTGGTGAGGGCTGTGGCCTGGTTCAACAGCCAGGGCATCACCTGCCAGAGAGTGCTGTCAGACAACGGCAGCGCGTACCGCTCCAAGCAGTGGCGTCAGGCCTGCGGTGCAATGGGCTTGAAAGCAAA
>VGQR01000606.1 GCA_016882345.1 Cyanobacteria bacterium K_DeepCast_35m_m2_023 | reverse complement strand
GCTGACCCGCCAACCGATGCGGCTGGGTGTCGCCCTGGCAGGCATTGCCTTCGCTGGCATCTTGATGTTCATGCAGCTGGGGTTCCGCGATGGCTTGTTTGAAGCCAGCGTCACGGTGCACAAGCTCTTTGACGCCGATGTGGTGCTGCTGAGCCCACGCACCACCAGTTCGATCGGCATGGCGAGCTTTCCGCGGCGGCGCCTGGTGCAGACCCTGGCCGATCCCGATGTCGAGGGCGTCAGCCCGATCAACTGGAACCTGCTGCTGTGGCGCAACCCCGATGCGCGCAACACCCGCTCGATCCTGACCTTGGCCATCGAGCCCAACGACCCGATCTTTCTCGATGACAGCATCCGACAGCAGGCTTCCAAGCTCAAGCAATTCGGCCGGGTGCTGTTCGATCAGCGTTCACGCCCTGAATTCGGCCCGATCGCCCAATGGCTCCAGCAGGGACGCACGGTCGAGACTGAAATCGCCGGTCAGCGCATCCGGGTGGCCGGCCTGGTCTCGCTGGGGCCCTCGTTCGGGGCCGACGGCAACATGATCACGAGCCGAGAGACCTACCACCAGCTCATGCCCAGCAGCCCCCCCGGCAGCATCGAGCTGGGTTTGGTGCGCCTGCGGCCGGGTGCGGATGCGAGGCGCGTGGCCCAGCGGTTGCAACGCGACCTGCCGCCCGATGTGCGGGTGTTGACCAAGGCCGGCTTCGAGGAGCTGGAAAAGACCTACTGGCGCACCAGCACGGCCATCGGCTTCATTTTCACCCTTGGAGCTGGAATGGGCTTTGTTGTCGGCTGCGTGATCGTCTACCAGATCCTGTATTCCGACGTCAGCGACCATTTGCCCGAGTACGCCACCCTGATGGCCATGGGCTACCGGCTGTCGTCGCTGCTGGGCGTGGTGGCCCGCGAAGGTTTGCTGCTGGCGGTGCTGGGTTACGTGCCTGCCTACATCGCCGGTCAAGGCTTGTATGCCCTGGTGCGCAGCGGCACGCGACTGCCGGTGGTGATGGACCCTCAGCGGGCCCTGATGGTGTTCGCCATGATTCTGGTGATGTGCCTGGGCTCAGCGTCCCTGGCGATGCGGCGGCTCGCCGATGCCGATCCGGCCGAAATCTTCTGACCTGCCATGGACCCGACCCGTGCTGCGGCGATCGAAACCCGTGACCTTTGCCACTGGTACGGGCGCGGCGAGGCTCGCAGGCAGGTGCTGCAGGGCATCGACCTGCAGATCAGCCGCGGTGAGGTCGTGTTGCTCACCGGCCCCTCCGGTTGCGGCAAGACCACCCTGCTGACCCTGGTCGGAGCCCTGCGCCAGGTGCAAGAGGGCTCGGTGCGGCTGTTCGCCCACGAGTTGCAGGGTGCCGACCGGGGTGCCAGGCAACAGCTGCGCCGTCGCATCGGCATGATTTTTCAGGGTCACAACCTGCTGCGCTGCTTGAGCGCCGAGCAGAACGTTCAGATGGGCGCCGACCTGTTGCCTGACCTGGGTTACCGCGCCCGCAGGGACCAGGCACGCGAATGGCTGCGCGCAGTGGGACTGGGGGACCATCTCGCCAAACTGCCCCACGACCTCTCGGGGGGCCAGAAACAGCGGGTCGCGATCGCCCGTGCCCTGGCGGCCAGGCCCGAACTGTTGCTCGCCGACGAGCCCACCGCGGCCCTCGACCGTCGCAGTGGCCGCGAGGTGGTCGATCTGCTCAAGCGTCTGGCGCGAGAGCAGGGCTGTGCGGTGCTGATGGTGACGCACGA